>CAZLBE010000361.1:0-3278 GCA_964557635.1 uncultured Desulfobacterales bacterium | reverse complement strand
GGCCGGGTGATTGGACATGAAGGCGTTGGAAAAATTATTGAAAAAGGCTCCCATGTAAAAAATGTTGATATTGGAGCATATGTAACCTTTGAATCAATCATTGTGTGCTATTATTGTGATGCATGCAGAAAAGGTCATTTTAATCAATGCCATAATGCAAAGCTGCTGGGCCTTGAAAAAGACGGCCTGTTTGGGAACATTGTTGATGTCCCCGCCATGCTTGCACACGATATCACTGATGTCATAGGTTCAGATGATGATCTGCGGGCAATGGCTTGTGTGGAACCTGCAGGGGTCGCATATGTGGCATGCCAGAATACCGGAATCAGGGGCGGTGACAATGTAATTATCTTTGGTGCAGGCCCCATTGGTGTCTTTACCGCTATTCTCAGTAAATTGGTATTCGGGGCTTCACTGGTATATATGGTTGAGCCTGTCAGATACAGAAGAGAATTTGCCAGGCCATGGTGTGACAAAATATATGACCTCGATGAATTCAGCAATAACATGCCTCTAAATCTTGATGTTGTTGTTGAGGCCTCCGGAGTCATGGATAATGTAAACAAAATTTTCAGAAGCATTAATGCAAACGGCAGGGTTGCTTTACTTGCAAGAAGTGGCATGCCTCTTCAGATAGATGCTGTTGATCATATGATAACAAATGCAATATCTCTTACGGGATCAAGGGGGCATCTGTGCGGTGCTTTTTCAGATATAATTAATCTTTACACACAGGGCAGGATACCCCTTGGCAAATTAATAACATCTGTTGCTGAAGATATCGATGAACTTGCCGGATTTCTTAAAACTCCTGACAAAATCATAAATGAAAATTGCAAAGTACTTGCACGTTTTAACGGATAAAAATAACGGATGGTAAGAAGTAAAATCTTCGGGAAAAAATACTTTGAATGATAAACAACCATATAAAAGTGTATGCAGGATTTGTCATGGAGGATGCGGTGCTCTGTTATTTGTAAAGGAGAACAGGCTTGTAAAAATTAAACCGGATAAAGATTCTCCTTTCAGTAATGGGCAGATGTGCATTAAAGGTCTTGCTACTGCTGAAATGATGTACCATCCTGACAGGATTATCCAGCCGTTAAAACGTGTGGGAAAAAGGGGAGGAAAACAGTGGAAAAAAATAAGCTGGGAAACAGCTTTTACCGAAATTACAGATAAAATTAAAAAAATTAAAAATGAATCAGGCCCTGAAGCAATTGCCATTGGCCAGGGAACAGGCAGGCATCATTTTATGCATGTTGTAAGATTTGCCAACACCCTTGGAACTCCCAACTGGTATGAACCAGGACTTGCAAACTGTTTTATCCCGCGAGTATCTGTATGTAATTATACATATGGTGGTTTTGTATCGGCGGATTATTACGGAAAAACCAATCCTGAAACGATTTTGTTTTGGGGTCATAACCCTGTTTTAACAGGCTCTGACGGTGAAATTTCATTTCTTGTAAAAAGAGCTTTAAAAAGGGGCAGCTACGGAATTGCCATTGATCCCCGGAAATCGGAAACAGCACAGAAATGTGGTCTCTGGCTTCCCATACGACCCGGAACGGACTGCAGTCTTGCCCTTGCGATGATTCATGTGATTATAAATGAAAATATTTATGATCATAATTTTGTGGAAAATTTTACCATTGGATTTCATAGATTAAAAACCCATGTAAAAGATTTTACTCCTGCCTGGGCAGAAACTGTTACAGGGGTGCCATCAAATTTAATTATTACTGCCGCAAAAAGATACGCCATTGCAAAGCCCTCTGTGCTTGAGTGGGGAGTTGCCATTGAACAGACCCCAAATTCTCTTCAAACTGTGAGAGCCCTGTCGATTTTAAGGGGACTTACAGGTAACATTGATGCACCAGGCAGCGATGTTTTTGGCAATTCTCTTTTAAAACCATACCCTGTTTTAAAAAATAAACTGTCCCGGGAATCTTCAAAAAAGAGACTTGGAAGCTCAGAATTTAAACTGCTTGGCGGATTCAGAGCATTTATGCCGTCTGCGCATATTCCTGCAGTATTGAAGGCAATGAGATTTGGTGATCCCTACAAAATAAGAGCCCTGCTTAATTTTGGCTCCAATCCCCTTGTCACAATAGCCAATACAAAAAATGTGTTTCAGGCAATTTCTGGCCTTGAGCTTGTTGTTGTGTCGGACATGTTTATGACCCCCACTGCTGCAATGGCTGATTATATATTACCGGCAGCTTTCTGGCCTGAAGTGAATCAAATCATGGAAATTCCCTATGTTGCTGAGCATGCTGTTATTGCTCAGCAAAAAGTTGTAAGTGTGGGAGAGTGCCGACAGGATGAGGATATACTGACAGAACTTGCAGCAAGGCTTGAACTTCCGGGTTCCAATGAGACCCTTGAAGAAATACTTGATTACAGGCTTTCTTCCCTTAATATGACATTCAATGAATTAAAAGAGAAATCATATGTTTTTCCTGAAATGCAATATTATAGATTCAGAGACAAAGGATTCAGGACTGTTTCCGGAAAAATTGAGCTTTATTCAAATTCGTTGAGACGTATGGGTTATGAACCTCTGCCCGTATATAATGAGCCTCCTGAAAGCCCCGTTTCAACTAAACACCTGTTGAAAGAATTTCCCTTGATTTTGACAACAGGTGCAAGACGAAATGTATTTTTCCATAGTGAACACAGACAGATCAAAAGTCTTAGAAAAAAACATCCATTCCCGGTTGCGGAAATTAATGTAAAGGATGCCGAAGATTACAATATAAAACAAAATGATCCGATTTATATCTCTTCTCCAAGGGGCAGGATAAAAATGCGGGCGTTCATTACAGAAAATATTGTTAAGGGGGTCATAAATATCGATCATGGGTGGTGGTTCCCTGAAAAAAAAGATACAGACTTTGGTATCTGGGAATCAAATGCCAATGTACTTACATCTGACAAACCACCATATGATAAGGCATTTGGCTCATATCAACTAAGGGGACTGCTATGCTCAATCCGGAAAATAACAGATTAAGTGAGAAAAGATCTTAATCAAAATCACACACAAACATGGAGATAAAAATGAGAAAAATTACTATAAACTTAATTGCGTGCTTATTTTTAAGCCTTTTTTGCCTTCAATATGCATCGGCCTCGGAATGGACTTTTATGGTCTATATGGATGCTGATAATAATCTGGAACAGGCAGGCATTGGTGATTTTTTTGAAATGGCAGAAGTCGGGTCAAACGCCGATATAAATATAATTGTTCAATTTGACAGAATTCCAGGATA
>CAZLBE010000360.1:0-3285 GCA_964557635.1 uncultured Desulfobacterales bacterium | reverse complement strand
CCACGCTGTATTAGCAAAATATGCTTCAGCATTTGACTGATAATATTCAAGGGTGTTTTTTTTATATTCATTATTCTGTGTCAATTTTTTAAGGTGTACCTTTATATAATGTTTCAAAATTCACCTTAACAGGTCATGCAGATATCGCTACTGAATCGTGCATTTACAGCTCAAATACAAACCCTTTCTGATTAAAAAGCTTTTCACATTTTTTTGCTGCAATGGGATCATACAACGTTCCGGCATTTTCTGTGATTTCCTTCAGTGCTGCATCTATGCCCAGGGCAGGGCGGTAGGGCCTGTGGGAAGCCATGGCTTCCATGACGTCTGCAACGCAGATAATCCGGGCTTCAAGCAGAATATTATCCCCTGTAAGGCCTTGTGGATAGCCTGATCCGTTGATTTTTTCATGGTGCTGATACACCATTTCAGCAATTGGCCATGGGAATTCTATTTCCTTTAAAATATCATAACCTACCTGTGGGTGGGTTTTTATCAGGGCAAATTCAATATCTGACAGTCTGGTCGGTTTACTTAAAATCTCTGCCGGAATGGATATTTTGCCAAGATCATGAATACTTGCTGCCATATGTACGCCCTGGATCTGCTTTTCGGGAAGTCCCATTTCCATTGCTATCTGTTTTGAAAGCTGGCCAACCCTGTGCTGATGCCCTGCAGTATATGGATCCCTTGACTCAACGGTGCGCGACAGGGCCCTTATGATTCCTTTCATGGTTTTTTTAAGATCAATGGTGCGGGTTTCCACAATTTTTTCCAGGTCATGAACATAATCACGGTTGGAAATTTCAAGTTCCCGCCTGCGCAGGGCGTTTCTGGTATGAATGATGATTTCATTAATATTATAGGGTTTGATTATATATCCGTAAACCCCGGCCTTTATGGCATTTTCTGCAATTTTTGGATCATCCACTGCAGTAAGCATAATCACAGCTGTATCAGGATAGGCTGTGGCAATATACAGGGCAAGGTCAATGCCTGACTCACCCGGCATAATTACATCACAGAACACAAGGTCAAAGGGTTGCTTTTCGAGCAATTTCCTTGCCTCGGCAGCATTGGATGCCAGGGTAATTTTATATCGGTTTCGTTCTAAAATTCTGCCTAATATACGTCTTACCTGTTCTTCATCATCCACCACAAGAATATCAGCCATTTTTATTTTGTATCCTTTAAAATTTCTGTTACCTTTTTTGCAAGATCCTTTGGAAAAAATGGTTTTTGAATAAAATTAATTTTTGATGGAAGTATTCCCTTTTGAAGGATGACATCCTGGGCATACCCGGACATGAACAGCACTTTTACACCGGGTTTCATGGTATTTATTTTTTCCGACAATTCTTTTCCGTTCATTCCCGGCATGATTATATCGGTAAGAACAAGGTCTATTTTTCCTTCAAATTCAGTGCACATTTTTAAAGCATCCCTGCTGCAGCATGCATTGATAACATTGTATCCGTAACTGATCAATGCCTTTACAGCAAGATTTCTGACAAGTTCATTATCCTCCACAACAAGAATAGTCTCTGTTCCTGTCAGAGTATCTGCTTCGTCCTGTTCTCCATAACTTACAGTTTCTGCATCTTTTTCAGCACGGGGAAGGTAAACTTTCATGCAGGTTCCCTGGCCTGGTTTACTGTAGCACCAGATATGCCCCTGATTCTGTTTAACTATACCGTAAACAGTGGAAAGTCCAAGACCTGTTCCTGTAGTCCTTGATTTTGTCGTAAAAAAAGGATCAAACATCTGATCTTTTACGTTTTTATCCATTCCGGTTCCTGTATCGGTTACTGACAGCATCACATAATCTCCTGACATATCAGCAGCGTTGTGATCCTGAAAATACCCGGGAGCAAGTTCTGTATTTTGTGTTTCAATTGTGATACTGCCCCCGTCTGGCATGGCATCCTGGGCATTGACCACAAGATTCATGATTATCTGATCCATCTGGCTTGCATCCATGTAAATTTCCCAGAGTTCATGGCCTGGTATCATTGTTATTTTAATATCCTCGCGCACAAGACGTATAAGCAGTTTTTCCATATCTTTAAGATTGGCGTTAAGGTTCATAAGCACCGGCGTTCTTATTTCCTTTCTGCTGAAGGTCAACAATTGACGGGTCAATTCTGCAGCCCTTTGTCCGGCTTTTTTTATTTCAACAATATTATCGTAAAAGGAAGCATCTTCTTTTAAATCACTCAGGATAAGATCTGTATTTCCTAAAATTGTTGTAAGAATGTTATTAAAATCATGTGCAACACCACCTGCAAGGTTGCCAATGGATTCCATTTTCTGCATTTTATGTAATTCATTTTGAAGATTTTCATGCTTCTGCTGCAGTTGCTTATGTTCTGTAATATCAATCCAGAGTCCCACAATTTCCATGGGATTACCATTTTCATCGGCAAGCACCTCAACACTGTCGTGTATCCAGGCAATGTCTCCATTTTTTTTATAAAATCTGTATTCATGAACAAGATGACCGGCTGTTAGAATATCATCACTTTTTTTACGTGCCCTGTCCCGGTCCTGGGGATGCAGATGATCTGTCCACCAGTCTGGTGTAACGGCCTGTTCCGGAGTGTAACCGAATTTATCAAAAATATTGGGGCTTACCCATTTTAGTTCAAGTGTTTCTGGAAAAAGGACATAGATAACCCCCGGATTGACGCTTATCAGGTGGCGGAGCCGTCTTTCATTTTTATGCAGTCTCTTCAGGGCAATAACCCTTGCTGCAGTGTTGTAAACAGCCTGGGAAATAAAGGGACCTGCAAGTCCCTTCGGAAGAAAATCATTTGCACCAGCCTTAATACACCATTCATAGAGCTTTGGGTCCTGCAGGCCTGTAAGAATAATTATAGGAATTTCAGGTACTGCTGCCCGCATTTTTTTCAGGCTTTCTTCTCCATCGCTGTCAGGCAATCCGAGATCCAGCAATATTATATCAAATTTGATTGTTTCAAGAATTTTAAGCGCATCTCCAAGACAGGAGCAGGTTTGAAGGGTGATACTATTGGTGGTATCAGATTCCACAGATTCCCTGATAAGATCAATATCACCGGGGTTGTCTTCCACGAGAAGCACCTTCAATGACTTTAATATTCTTCCTGGATCATTCATAATTTATTTCCCCTTTTTTAAAAAATGCACTGCTTTTGAAATCAGCTTACCCTTTACAATAAAATAATAATATTAATCCTGCAACAGGTATTTAAAAGTCCTTTGGTGGAAAACGCACAACGGAAAACCAGAATTCTTCAATACCAC
>CAZLBE010000359.1:0-3293 GCA_964557635.1 uncultured Desulfobacterales bacterium | reverse complement strand
TAAAAAATCCGTGCCGACATACCGGGCAATAGCGCCAGCTACTGAAGCCATAGGGTATAATATTGTAAGTGAAGGCGATCTGAAGGTTGCTGCCAAACAGCAGGAAGTTTATTTGAAAAGTCAGCTGGGCACAGATTTGGGCACAACGGTCAATATTGAAAGCAAAAAGGCTCTCAACTGAAATGTTGAAAGCCTTGATATTACTGGTGCCGGAGGAGAGACTTGAACTCTCAAGGGCATAAAGCCCGGAGGATTTTGAGTCCTCTGCGTCTACCAATTCCACCACTCCGGCAAAATATTTTAAGTGTCCTTTTATGAAATAAGGCCCTGTTTGTCAATAAAATTATTTTTTGTAAGGTCTTTTAATATTGAAAGGATTTTTAATATTGTAAGTTTCCTTAATACAGGAGAATATCTCATCTTCCGGCAATTCCCCTTTTCTTAATATTCTTAATGGTTCAGCAGTGACATCAATAACGGTTGAGCCTTTTCCGCCCTTAAGCCGGCCTGCATCAAGAATCATATCTACATCCTGTAGAAGTTCCGGGCTTATATCCAATAAACTGCTGCACCCCTGCATCCCTGAGATGTTGGCACTTGTTCCTGTAACAGGCAGGCCTGTCTCCATGACCAAAGCCTTTGCAACTGGGTGCCATGGCATTCTGATTCCTATTTTTCCTGTTTTTGCGGTAAGGGCAGCAGGCAGATATTCCATGGCCTCAAACACAATGGTAAGATCCCCGGGCCAGAATTTTTCCATTAAAGATTTTGCCTTTGAAGGAATATTTTTTACAAGATAACCAATACTGTTTCTGCTGACTGACAGGCCTTTTGCCTTATGCCTGCTGTCTGCAGGGCTATCTGCGGGATTGTCTGCAGAATTTGTCAGGGGATTTTTAATTGAATTCATTGAATTTAACGCTGAATCCTTTTGGATAATTTCCAACGGATAATCCGCTAACACGAGAATGGGCTTGTTTTTTGCTCTGTGTTTCAGGTCAAATATTTTTTTAACAGCTTTGCTGTTTAATGCATCTGTTCCAATACCATACATACATTTTGCAGGAAAAATCACAAGACCACCTGCCCTGATTATGTCTGCTGCTTCACGTATAAGGTCTTTTTCAGGGTTTTCAGGGTTAATTTTAAATATTTTACTCAAGTTATTCGTAACCGTTCACAGTCAATTTGCGAATTGTAAGCGTTTACAGGGTGCTGCAGATGCAAGGCGGCGGGCAGGCAGACGTACTAATGTACTTCAAGTGCCCGCCAACGTAGCAGGTGCAGTGCCATGTAAACGCTTACAGTTATTCCCTGTTCATTGCAAGTGAAATAAGCCTGTCAAGAAGCTGGGGAAAAGAATATCCTGCAGCATTTGCCGCCTGGGGATACAGACTTGTCTCGGTCATACCGGGAATTGTGTTTGTTTCAAGCACATATAAATTCCCATCCTTTAAAATCATGTCTGTTCTGCTGTAACCTTTAAGAAAAAGGGCTTTGTGGGCAGCAATGGCAAGGGATTGGACCTGATTTTTTATTAGATCATTAATACGGGCAGGACATATCTCTTCTGTAGCGCCTGCAACGTATTTTGCCTTGTAATCAAAAAAATCATATTCATTTCCCGGGATAATCTCAATAACGGGAAGGGGCTCAAGCTCGATGTTTCCAAGAACCCCGCATGTAAGCTCAATTCCCCTGATGTACTCCTCTAATAGAATCAAGCTGTCCTGTTCAAAAGCTTTCTCAATGGCGGCAGCCATCTCTTTTTCATTATTTACAATGGCTATGCCCACACTTGAACCTGCATTTGCCGGTTTTACAACAAGGGGAAGTCCAAGGGTATGTAAACTATTGCTGATATCAATTTTTTCGTGTTTTTCAAAATAGAGATAGGATGGAACCGGGATATCTGCCTGCCGGTAAAGTTTCTTGGCGGCAACCTTATTCATTGCAACGGCACTTCCCATGACCCCTGCACCCTGATAAGGAATTTTAAGAAGTTCCAGCAGTCCCTGTATAGTACCGTCTTCACCGTTGGGGCCGTGAAGTATTAAAAGTGCTGCATCGATTTGATCAGCATCTTTTACAAGTTTAAGAAGGTCTGTCTTTGGATCATACCTTGTGATTTCATATTTATTTCTGTCAAGAGCTTCGTACACCTGGTTTCCGCTGCTTAAAGAGACCTCACGTTCAGATGAATCCCCGCCGGCTAACAGGGCAAGTCTTATTTTTTCCATGGAACCTCCTTATTGTTTTTCTGTCTGCTGGGCAGTCAGCATCAAGCATACAGTATATCCTTTTTAGCGAGGTCAAATTCTTCTTTTGTTATAAGATCTCTGTCGTAAAGATCAGCAAGATCTGAAATTCTTTTGTCCGTTGTGGCTTTGGGACCTTCAAGACGGAAAATGTCTGACGTTTCAGGAACAAAATTCTGTCCTATGAGCGGCAGTTCCTTGTTGCCTCCCTCTATTTTAAATGAAGCAAGACCTCCGAGAAGGCTGATTTCTATATTGCGGCCTCTGAATTCCGGAAATGACAGAATATCTTTAATGTCACTGCTGCTCTTTTTCATTTTTGTATAAAAAATCCAGAACAGGCCAAGTATCATAATGCTTAAGCCGCCCATTATCCACGGAAGGTAATTGTAAACCCCTCTGAACAGGACAACGGTTACCCCGGTTCCTGCAAGAAGGAAAACATGGAGGAGAATAACAAAGTATGCGGCAAACAGACTTTTAAATACTCCTTCTTTATCTCTTTTTTTAAATTTCATGATGTCATCCTTTTAATAAGTCTGTCCCTGTACATTTCAGGGAACATGGTTGTGTTTGAATTTCCTCTCATTGTACCAAGTTTTGTGAAAAGATAATTAAGTCTTTTCTGTATCCGTCCTCTTTCAGGTGAATCATATTCTATTGTTTCAAGAAGATCTTCAACCTGTCCTATCTGCTTTTTAAGTTCAATCTCAGGGGGTAGAAAGCCGGCATTTTTTAAAACTTTATGTGCCAGTCTCAGTTCTTCAGGCCCCTTGATCTCTTCAAAGTGTAAAGGTTTGCCTTCTCCGGGCAGGTTGTCTAACTCACCATTTTTCTGGGCATTTTTAATTTTTGTTTCAACAATTGAAGCAAATCCCGGAAGCATTTTGATTTTTTCCCTTCTCATGGCGGTTGTTAAAAAAATAATTTTGTAATTTTATAGAAAATAATAAATATTTGCAAGATTTAATCCGAAAAGGCAAAGCTGACGCATGAATTTTTTTAAAAAAGCAATTCCGTATTAATTCTCAATTT
>CAZLBE010000358.1:0-3314 GCA_964557635.1 uncultured Desulfobacterales bacterium | reverse complement strand
GGTATTGAAATTATTTTGGCAAGGGATGGATCAGGGTCGTTGATTTTATAAATCTTATGTTTTCCGGTGTGGGATAAAAAAATAATTTTTTTGCCATCTGCAATAATGGTTTCAACGGGTAAGCCTGAAATCATCAATGTTAAACGGATTTTATCCGGAGAATGTGCTGCAAAAGCAATACGGAACTTTTGTCTTTGCCGGTTTTTTCCAGAGATATATAACCATCCGATACCTTTGAACGAGCGTATATTATTATTTATATTTTTTATCCTGTCGGCTGATTTTAAAGCTTTTATATCAAAAACACTGGGCTTTCTATTTCTTAATCCTGCACAGCCTGAGCCAAGAATAGCCACATATATAAAAAACAATACATAACAAATTTTTACTTGTAATGGGGAAAATAATTCGCAGGTGTAATAAAATTTGTTATTATTCATGTGTCTGTATAATTTTTTTCAGGGGCATTTGCAAATTTTTCGTTTCATTTAATTGTCTTATTTTGTTAATGAGGCTGGTTTTATTTTTTTTTGATTTCAAAAGCGCTTTTTTGTATATTTTTAAAGCTTTTTTGTATTCTTTGTTTTTTTGGTATGCATCTCCGAGATGTTCACATATTACAGGATCACAGGATGACAGGCGTGCCGCCTTTGTAAGTATTTTTACAGCTTTTTTGTACAGACCTTTTTTAAAATAAACCCATCCCAGACTGTCAGTGATAAAACCGTCATCGGGTTTCAATTTTAAGGCTCTAATTATAAGTTCTTCTGCCTGGTCGAGATTTGTGCCCATTTCTGCATATGTGTAGCCAAGATAATTTAACGCACTGCTGTTGTCAGGATCAATTTTAATCACTTTTTTCATTGATTCTATGCATTTATTTTTTCCCCCCGCCTTGTCTTGCACAATGCCACGCCTGAAAAGAAGCTCTGCATTTTCAGGAGATATTTTTATGCCTTTATTCAGTAAATCTAAAGCTTTGTCAAATTCATGGCCTTCTTCATAAAACGATGACAGATATAGCATTATATCAATATCCTCTGGAAATTCAGCATGCTTTTTCTCAAGTATTTGAAGGGCTTTTTTCCTTTGACCCGATTCATTGTAAAGAAAAGCAAGATGGAGTATCACTCTTCTGTAATATATTGAATCAGGTTTTACGCTTAAAAATTGTTTTATTGCTTTTTTAGTCTGCTCTAATCCGTCATAGGAAATACCTGCAAGATAATGAAGGTTTGAATTATCGGGATCTCCTTTTAAAAGGCCCGTGAAAATTATGGATGCCTCCCTGTATTTTTGGGTTTTGATAAATTCCCTTGCAGCTTTCATATAGAATTCATGGGAGCCGGAATATTTTTTCCCGATTTTAATGAATATCTCATCAGCTTTTTCCTTTTCATTGTGGTCATAATAATAAAGGGGAAGTTCAAGCAAAGCATTGATATCGGATGGTTCAATTTCAAGAATTTTCTTATAAAGCTTTATTATCCTGACATCTGTCTTTGATTTTTCACTTCCCTCTGCTTTGTATATTTTTATAAGTTCGAATCTTGGCTCAACAAGGTCAGGGTTAATTTTTAAACTTTGTAAAAATTCTTTTTCGGCATAGTCGGGATTTTGTTTTATTGAGTGAATTTTACCAAGAAAGAAATGCGCTGTATATGAATCCGGAAAACGTTTTGCCATTTGTGAATATAAATTAAAAGCGTCGTCTATATTCTTTTTTTCCATGTATAAACGTCCTAAAATCAGATATATTTTTTTGTTGTCGGGTTTAAGTTGAAGTATTGTATGGTATAAATCCATGGCTTCATTTTCATGGTGCAGCATTTGATTAAGCTTTGCTAATATAAACAGTCCGTCAGTATCGTCTGGTGCCCTGTCAACCATTGCCTGTGCAGCCTCAAGCGCTTTACCGGCATCATGTTGATGAAGATAAAGTGTAATCATCTCTTTTCTCAAAAATGCAGAATCAGGATCATTTTTAATTGCCTTTTTAAGGGTGTCTATGGATTGATCTTGGTCCCCTCTCTGCTTGAGCAACTCCGCTTTTAAATAATTAAAATACGGCGATTTGTCCGAGGACACTGTGCCGGAATATACCTGGGCAGGCTTATGCAGAGCAGCTTTATCCGGAGTAAAAACACATCCTGAAATTAAAATAGTGATCATTGTCAGTATTGAATACAATATGATATTCTTTCTCATGGTAATATGGTATTTTCCTTAAAGTTCAGACCCGGTTTATTTTTCCATTCTTTTGTAATTGTAAACATCAAAATCATGAAGTTTGTCTTTAAAGTATTCTTTCAGTTTTTTTATTATAGTGCTTTCTATCTGTCTAACCCTTTCCCGTGAAATGGAGTATTGTTCCCCTATTTTCTGGAGAGTCTTAGGCTCATCTGAAAAAATTCTCTGCTCAAATATATCAAGTTCTCTCTGGCTTAATGTTTTTTTGAATTTATCAACTCTGTTCCGCAGGATATCCTCAATTTCCTTTTTAGCCATTTCTTCTTCAGTTGAATGGGTTTCTGTATTTATAAAATCGATCCTTTCCGTATTTGAGTCTGCCTTTAATGGCTCGTCAAGGGAGAGGTCCCATCCGTCAAGGCGCTGGTCCATATCAACGATTTCCTGCTCTGAAACTCCCATCCTTTCAGAAAGTAGTTTTGGTCCGGGATCAAACCCTTCTTCTATGAGTTTCTGCTTTTCCTTTTTAAGCCTGAAAAACAATTTTCTCTGTCCCTGGGTAGTGCCTATTTTGACGAGTCGCCAGTTATCCATGATAAATTTCAGTATATATGCTTTTATCCAGAAAGAAGAATAATAGGAAAATTTCACATTTTTATATGGATCAAATTTTTTGACAGCCCGAACAAGTCCTATATTGCCTTCCTGTATCAGGTCAAGGAGGTTCTGCATCCATATTCTTTGAAAATCAAGGGCAATCTTTACCACAAGTCTTAAATTGGATGTAGTCATAATATAGGCTGCCTCAGGGTCATTATCTTCCTGAATTCTTTTCCCAAGGTCTATTTCCTCTTCCCTTGTAAGTAATCTATATCTATTGACTTCCGCAAGATAGCTTTGAAGCGGATCAGATTTTACAATGGCTTTACCAGTTGGTGAGCCCGTTTTCTTTTTAACAGGTAAAAGGTAGCCATGTCTCTTCCCGGATGGTTTCGCCTGTCTTTCCTCTTGATTCTCTTTATTTTTATTCATGGTTAACCTATTATGTTTTCTGAAGTATTAAAAATATATTTGTAAATATTCGGCCAGCACCTCATCTTCGCCCATTTTGGCCTGCTCACATA
>CAZLBE010000357.1:0-3320 GCA_964557635.1 uncultured Desulfobacterales bacterium | reverse complement strand
TATTTTATTTATATTAATGGTAAGGGAACTGGAAAAAAATAATATACGCATATCGTGCAGAATTTTTGTTCGTTTTCAAGGCGTGATGACAGGTGCCTAATCGAACTATAGTTTATAGCACATGGATTGATACCATCACATTATTGATAAAGGTATAACGCGTATCAATTCATTTGCAAGTAGCTATATGTACCTGTTATCACAACAGGTGAAAATGGGCAAAAGGGCAAACAG
This sequence comes from uncultured Desulfobacterales bacterium, assembly GCA_964557635.1. Lineage (GTDB taxonomy): Bacteria > Desulfobacterota > Desulfobacteria > Desulfobacterales > Desulfobacteraceae > WGCX01. The sequence goes on along the minus strand of CAZLBE010000357.1, from coordinate 3,086 downwards.
GATGCTTAGATTATTTTTTGGAAGTTCCCTAAGGACTTAAACATGGTGATTCGCTTTAAACAGCAGCAAAAATGTTTAAGACCGCAAGAACAATGAAACTCTTATCATTTATAATCATTACCATGAGTTTCATATGAAAAACCTGTAAAAACAGCTTATTTTAAAAGAGGAAACCCCATGGGCAAAGAAAATACTATTGAAATTAATGGGAATCATTTTTCGTTTGAGCCTGGAGAAACCATTCTTGAAGTAGCACAGAAAAATAATATATTTATTCCCACTTTATGTCATTTAAAGGGTGCTACTCCCACAGGATCATGCAGGATCTGTGTTGTGGAAGTTGAAGGTGCCAGATCCCTTGTTGCATCATGCGCAGCACCTGCAGCAAGAAATATGGTGGTTCACACTGAATCTCCTGAAGTCATCAAGGCAAGACGAACCATAATCCGTCTGCTTCTGTCCTCGGGGAATCATAATTGTGCCATCAGGGATTTTGACACAAAGGACTGGACACAATTCCAGCTGAGGGTGCTTGAAGAGGATGGAAATGAAGATCTCTGCCCTGCATGGGGAGACTGCAAACTCCAGAATCTTGCCTACAGGTATCAGGTAAAAACAAAGGGTCTGCCTTTGTCAGAATGCCAATACCCCATTGAAAAGGTTAATCCTTTTATTATAAGGGATTTTTCAAGGTGTATTTTATGCGGACGCTGTGTACAGGCCTGCAGGGAAATCCAGGTAAATAATGCCATTGATTTCGGGTACAGGGGCGCCAATACAAAAATTATTGCAGGCACCGATGTTGCGCTGAAAGATTCAGACTGCGTTTTCTGCGGCCAGTGTGTTGAAGTATGTCCCGTTGGAGCCTTAACTTCCACCTATGATCTTGAAATTGAAAGATTTGCCAAAACAAAAAAGGTACGCACTACATGCACATTCTGCGGTGTTGGCTGCCAGGTGGAAATGACCGTACAGAACAATAAAATTGTAAAAATGGCAAGCGCAGGGGAAGATGTCGCGCCCAACCACGGAAGATTATGTGTAAAGGGCAGGTATGGATTTGCCTTTGTTGGTTCTCCCGAGCGCATAACCGTTCCCATGATAAGAAAAAACGGAAAGTTAGAAGGAGTAACATGGGATGAGGCTCTTGACCTTGTCGCATCGAAATTTTCAAGTATAAAGGATGAGTTCGGACCTGACAGTCTTGGTGTCTTCACCTCTGCAAGGATAACAAATGAGGAAAACTATATTGCCCAGAAATTTACAAGGGCAGTGCTTAAAACAAACAATGTCGATCATTGCGCCCGACTGTGACATTCCTCAACCGTAGCCGGTCTGGCTGCAGCATTTGGAAGTGGTGCAATGACAAACACAATTGGAGATATTGAAACAGCTGATGTCATTATTGTTGAAGGCTCCAATACAACTGAAAACCATCCTGTAATTTCAACTTTTATAAAAAGAGCTGCGACACTTAAAGGCGCAACTCTTATTGTTATAGATCCGAGACAGATCAAGCTTACCGAATCAGCTGACAAATGGCTGAGACTCACTCCAGGAACCGATATTGCCCTTATAAATGGTTTCATGCATGTTATCATAGAAGAAAATATATATGATAAAAAATTTGTTGAAACAAGAACAGAAGGATTTGAGGAACTTAAAAAGATAGTAGAAAAATACACCCCGGAATATGTTGAAAACATAACCGGAGTTGCTGCTGAAGACATTGTAAATACAGCCAGAACCTTTGCAGCTGCAAAAAGAGGGTGCATTGTTTACTGCATGGGCATCACCCAGCATACAACGGGCACTGACAATGTAAAATCCCTTGCAAACCTGTCCATGCTCTGCGGCGATCTTGGTATCCCCGGAGGAGGGGTTAACCCGTTAAGGGGGCAGAATAATGTTCAGGGTGCCTGTGATATGGGCGGCCTTCCCAATGTATTTACAGCATACCAGAAAGTTGACGGTGATGATGCCCGCATAAAATATGAAAACGCCTGGGATATAACCGGACTTTCTCCAAAACCGGGGCTTGCAGTCACTGAAATGGTTCAAAAGGCAGGAGAAGGGGAAATTAAAGCACTTTATATCATTGGAGAAAACCCTCTCGTATCAGACCCTGATCTTAACCATGCTGAAAAATGTTTTAAAAATCTTGATTTTCTTGTTGTTCAGGATATTTTTCTTACGGAAACAACAGCACTTGCAGATGTTGTTCTTCCTTCTTTCTGTTTTGCCGAAAAAAACGGTACATTTACAAACACTGAAAGAAGGGTTCAAAGGGTAAGAAAAGCAGTGGAAGCTCCAGGATTTGCAAGGAGAGACTGGAAAATCATCTGTGATATTGCAAACCGCATGGGATATCCCATGAATTACCCAAATGCCAATGCAATTTTTGAAGAGATAAGAGTTGTTACTCCATCCTATGCAGGAATAACATGGGAAAGAATTGAAAAAGAAGGTATTTTCTGGCCTTGCCCCACGGAAGACCATCCCGGAACTCCCATACTGCACGCCAAGCAGTTTACAAGAGGCTTAGGACATTTCCATGCCATTGACCATAGGGACCCTGCTGAGATGCCAGATGAAGAGTATCCTTTTATACTTACAACGGGAAGGCTGTTGTTTCAGTACCACACAGGCACCATGACAATGAAATCAGCAGGTCTTAATTTTTTGGCCCCTGAGTGTTTTGTGGAAATATCAGTTAACGATGCTGAACGCCTTGGTATAAAAAACGGGGATCTCGTTGAAGCTGTCTCCCGAAGGGGGAAAATTAAAACTAAAGCGAAAATATCACCTAAAGCAGTTGACGGAACTTTGTTTATTCCATTTCATTTTGCAAATGCAGCGGCAAACAGGCTTACAAATGCAAAACTTGATCCGGTTGCAAAAATTCCTGAATTTAAAGTCTGTGCAATAAATATAAGAAAAGCTGCATAGAGACAAGAGACAAAAGACAAGAGACAAAAGATAAGATATAAGATATAAGATATAAGATAAATATGAGGCGGATGTGGATTTACACCAGCCGCCTCTAAATAAATCTAAAAAACATGTAACTATTCAGCCGCAGATTT
>CAZLBE010000356.1:0-3333 GCA_964557635.1 uncultured Desulfobacterales bacterium | reverse complement strand
TATGTTTTCGGCAATTGCATTCTGTTACATTAAATTTTTCCATTGTCCTTAAATTCCGGAAGAAATTGTTTTCTTAGTTAATTGTTTATCATAATATTTTTATATCAGGGTCTTGACTATGTTCGATAAGCATGATATTGGCAAAAAAATAATTATTTATTAATGAATAGATAAAAAAAATACTTTATTTATGATGAAAACTTACATTTTATTATATTTGTACTTAGATTTAATAATCCGATTGTCGACAAATTGAAAACTTCATTTTGTGCACTTCTTCCAGGCCGGTAATGAGAATAATCTAATAAAATATTTGAATTGCAAATTTCACAGGATGATTCTTCGTAATAATTTTAATTGTCAAAATATAAAAAATAATACTCAAGGAAAATGAAATGTCAAAAAAAATAGTTGTCATAGGAGCAGGCCCTGGTGGATATGTTGCTGCTGTCAGGGCTGCGGCGCTTGGCGCTGATGTTACAATCATTGAAAAAGAGAACCCCGGTGGAACATGTCTTAACCGGGGGTGTATCCCATCAAAAATTTTTAAAACTTCAGCAGATTTTTTTCTTTCGTTTAAGGATGCCACTAAATTCGGCATTGTTCCGGGTCAGGCTCCCAGTTTTGACATGGCAGCTTTAATGCAGAGAAAGCAAAAAATACTTGAAACCCAGCGGCAGGGAATCATGAATCTGCTTAAAAAGAGCAGCGTTAAATTTGAGCATGGCAGGGGGAAAATTAAAGAAAAGGGTATTGCATTAGTTGTTGAAGAAAATGGAAATGAAAAAGAGATTCCATTTGATAAGCTTATTCTTGCAACCGGTACAATCCCTTTTGATGTGCCGGCATTTCCCTTTAACGGGAAGACGATTCTTTCCAGCGATGACCTTCTTGAGCTTGAAGAAATTCCAAAATCAATAGTGATTGTGGGTGGTGGTGTTATTGGGTGTGAATTTGCCTTTATTCTTTCAGCTCTGGGTACAAAAGTGACAATTGTTGAGGCCATGTCAAGGCTTCTTCCGCTGCCCTCTGTGGATGAAACATGCTCAAAGATTCTTCAGCGCGAAATGAAAAAGAAAAAAATGAAATTTATCACTGACCAGGTTGTAACCCAAGCTGAAGTGAAAGGAGACAGCCTTTTTGTAACCACCGGAGCTTCACCATTTCTTGACAGTGAAAAACAGTTAAAAATCAAACCTTTATCTATTGAGGTTGAGAAAATGGCAGTATGTATTGGAAGATCTCCCCTTGCATGCGGCATCGGCCTTGAAAATATCGGGCTTGAAACAGATGAAAAGGGCTGGATAAATGTAAATGATAAAATGGAAACAGAAATTCCTGATGTCTATGCTATTGGTGATATACTTGGTCCTTCCAGAGTGATGCTTGCCCATGTGGCATCCCACGAAGGTATGGTTGCCGCTGAAAATGCCATGGGGAAAAATAGAAAAATGCATTATAATGCAGTACCCGGGGCGATTTTTACAAGTCCTGAAATAGGTGACGTGGGCATCACGGAATCCGAAGCCCGTAAACAGGGTATTGATGTAACATGCTCAAGCGTAAATTTCAGGAATCTTGGAAAAGCCCAGGCAATGGGTGAAATTGCAGGCGAGGCAAAAATCGTTGCCGAAAAAAAATCGGGAAAGGTCATAGGAGTGCACATCATAGGCCCCCATGCCACTGATCTCATTGCAGAAGGAACCCTTGCAGTGAACAAAGGTCTTCTGGTATCAGATATTGCAGAAACCATTCATGCCCACCCCACCCTTGCTGAAATAATGTCAGAGACAGCATTAAAAGGCATTGGTATGGCTGTACATGGATAAACGGCCATGAAGCCGATTCGGATTAATCTCCGGTCGTTTCAAAGAATCAAAGATTCTTAAACATTATAGGCCGAAGGAGCGAAGCAAATAAAACGTAGCAGGTTACGTTTTATTCATACACAATTATTATTAATTTTTAAGGGGAGGCAGTAAAATGATTGTAGGAATATTAAAAGAAATAAAAATTGAAGAGAACAGGGTATGCATGACACCTTCAGGTGTTGTATCCATGATCAAAAACGGTCATACGGTTTTTGTTGAAAAAAATGCAGGTAAGGGAAGCGGGTTTGAAGATGCTGCATATGTGGCAGCAGGAGCAACTATCTTAAATACTCCTGCAGAGGTATATGAAAAATCGGATATGGTGATGCATGTCAAAGAGCCCCAGCCTTCCGAGTATGATATGATAAGGGAGGATCAGATTGTTTTTACTTATCTTCACCTTGCAGCAGACGAAAGGCAGACAAAGGCTCTTATAAAGACAAAATCAATAGATATTGCCTATGAAACCATTGAAAAAGATAACGGTTCCCTGCCCCTTCTTGTTCCCATGAGCGAGGTCGCAGGCCGTATGGCCGTTCAGGAAGGTGCAAAATATCTTGAAATGTCCCAGGGGGGCTTAGGCGAACTTCTTGGAGGCGTTCCGGGAGTTGATCCGTCAACTGTTGTCGTTATTGGCGGAGGTATTGTAGGGATAAACGCTGCAAAAATGGCCTGTGGACTTGGCGCAAAGGTCTATATCCTTGATATGAACCAGGACAGGCTTCGCTATCTTGATGAAGTTATGCCAGCCAATTGTTTTACAATTATGTCAAGTCATGCTGCAATACATGAACTTGTTAAAGAGGCAAATCTCGTTGTTGGTGCAGTTCTTGTTGCAGGGGCAAAAGCTCCTAAGCTTCTCACAAGAGATATGCTTAAAGATATGAAAAACGGTTCCGTTGTTGTTGATGTTGCCATTGATCAGGGCGGGTGCTTTGAAACTTCAAAACCCACAACACATACTGATCCCACATTCGTTGTTGACGGGGTTATTCATTATTGCGTTGCAAACATGCCCGGTGCTGTGGCAAGAACTTCCACAATGGCCCTTACCAATGCAACGCTTCCCTATGCAATTGAAATTGCAAATAAAGGCTGGAAAAAGGCGATGCAGGACAATAAGGAAATTAAGCGCGGTGCAAACGTGATCAATGGTAAAATAACCTATAAAGCCGTGGCAGATGCCTTTGGCCTTGAATATACTCCGGTTGAAAATTTTTTGTAAGTTCACTTAACTCCCAATTTTCATTTAATAATCAGGTTTGCCGGGTAAATTAAGGTTATTTCTTTAGCAGTCATGAGGCCGATCCGGATTGGTTCGGATCGGCCTCATGGCGGTTTTATATGAAAATGTTGTTCAAAGTGTCGACATCATAGTCCCCTGTAGTTTATAGAATCAGCCTATCTGGACACAAAGGCGATCAGGAATTTTGCCCTGCCGGGCGTTAAGAAGCGCAGGCTG
>CAZLBE010000355.1:0-3343 GCA_964557635.1 uncultured Desulfobacterales bacterium | reverse complement strand
AGGAAACAGAAATTTAAAATCCGGCAATGGAAAATAATCAGGTATTGTTTAAAAACATTGACCCTGATTCGTTTTAATTTATAAGAAATAGAACATAAATTTATTACGTCTATTGGCTTCGCGTCTTCGACCCATTTTTTGTCAGAATCTTTGATTCTTTGAGACGGGTCTGGACCTGAATCCAGATCCGCCTCATGGCGGTTATACAAATTAGCACATGAGCGTGAAAATTTCTTCCATACTACCAGGTCCTCAAATTACAAAATAACCTCCAGGACTGATAACTGACAACTGATAACTAACAACTATTGACGTACTATTTTATGTTTTTTCATAAGAGCCTGAAAATTTGTCCTTTGCAGCCCTGTTTTTCTTGCGGCTTTTGTCACATTCCAGTTGTTTTCTGCAAGGACATTTAAAATAAAATTTTTTTCCACTTTACCGACAGCTTTTTTGCGAATTTCCTTTTTTAAAATTTTTAAGTCTTCATTTGTTTTGGGTATAACTTCGTTCATCTTTTCAATTTCATTTTTTTCTTCAAACAGAGGCATATCCTTTATTGTAATGCAATTTGTTTCGCACAGGATAACTGCACGTTCAACAACATTTTTCAACTGTCTTACATTACCCGGCCAGTGATACCGGCTTAATCTGTCAGACGATTCCTCATCAAATTTTGTAACATTTTTTCCCATTTTCTTATTGAACTGCTTAAGGAAAAAACAGGCAATGGGCATAATATCCATTTTCCTTTCTTTAAGTGTCGGCATGGCAATGGGGTAAACAAAAATTCTATAATAAAAATCTTCCCTGAACAGGCCTTGTTTTATCATTTTCTCAAGTTTTTTATTGGTTGCAAATATAAGACGTACATCAACCTTTATTATTTTTGTATCTCCAATGGGCATGAATTCTCTTGTTTCAATAAACCTTAAAAGCCTGCTTTGAATTTCAATTGTGGTATTGCTTATTTCATCTAAAAAAACAGTGCCACCGTTTGCAAGCTTGAAAATGCCGGGCTTGTCCCTGTCAGCACCGGTAAATGCGCCTTTGACATGACCGAATAATTCAGAAGAAAGCATTGTCTCGGACAACGTTCCACAGTCAACGGCAAAAAAAACATTATTTCTGCGACTGCTGTTGGCATGTAATGCACGTGCAATCAGTTCCTTGCCGGTACCGCTTTGTCCGTAAATGCAGACTGTGGAATCGGTTGAAGCAACTTTCTCAACCATTTTAATAACTTTTTTAATTTCAGGACTTTCTCCGATAAGCTGATGGGAGATATTTTTCTTTTCTTTTATACCCGCAGCGACATTCTGTTTTTTCCCTTGGCTAATGCTTGTAACAGCCTGTTGAACAACAGCTCTTAACTCATAGGGGGTAAATGGCTTTGGAAGATAATCAAAAGCTCCGGTTTTCATCACTTCAACTGCTGAAGACACACTTGCATAACCGGTAATTACTATGACAATAGTTTCCGGAAAACCTGCATTAATACGGGAAATAACCTCCATCCCTCCTAAGACTTCCATGTTCAGATCTGTAATTACAATATCAAAATGCTTTGATTTCATCATGGAAAGCGCATCAATGCCGTTCAGTGTATATTCAACATCATAATTCAGTTTTGCAAGTATTTTAACACAATTACGGCAGATCTGAATTTCATCGTCAATAACAAGAATGGATATGGTCCTGTTCAGTGTCATGGATTATTTCCCCTAACTTATTATTTTTCCTGGTTTAAGGGAAGTGCAATACAAAAAGATGTACCACTGTTAGGCTCACTTTTTACATCTATTTTTCCGTTGTGCTGTTCAATAATACCATGGGTAATGGCAAGGCCAAGACCTGTACCGGATGTTTTTGTTGTAAAAAAAGGATCAAAAATTTTATTTAGATTCTCTGAGTCTATTCCTTCTCCATTATCTTTTACTGCAAATTCCAGTGCATTTTTGTCATTGGAAAATCGTGAAAGAATTTGTATTTTACCACCGGAAGGGGTTGCCTCAATGGCATTTAAGGTAAGATTAATAATTGTCTGCTGGATTTTATCCTTATCAATTGCTATTAAGGGCAAATTTTCTGTAAGATCTGCGTTTAAATCTATATTTTTGAACCTGGCCTGTTTTCTTGTCAAAATAAGGCTTTCCCGTATAACTTCATTGAGATCATTTTCACTTTTTAATGATTTGCTCTGACGTGCAAAGTCCAGCAGACTTTTTACAATTTTTCGGCAGCGCAGAGCTTCATTACTTATTATACTTAATTCATTGTATATTTCCGTACCCTTTTCAAGATCCTCCTGTATGAGCATTGAGGAAGTTAAAATTGTTGTAAGCGGATTGTTTATTTCATGTGCTACTCCTGCGGAAAGCCGGCCTATGGAAACAAGTTTTTCCTGCTGCATCATCTTCTGCTGAAATTCAATTTCATTTGTAATATCCTTTGAAACTTCAACAACACCCTTTAATTCACCATTTTCAGCAATGGGATAGCATGAAATTGAAACATAATGTTTATTCCCGTCATGATCAAAGTGAATATGTGTAGCCTTTGATGATTTTCCTGTTTTTTCAACTTCTGCAAGGGGGCAGACACGGTCCTTGCCGGAACAGGGCTCAGACTGACCATGGGTTATTTCATAACAATAACGACCAATGGCCTCTTTTCTGTCTAAACCAAGCCTTTTGAGAAAAGTCTCATTGATATCAAGAATCTTATGGTCAATACCAATGACGGTAACATATTCATGTATCAATCCGTTCATCATCACATCATACAATGCCCGGGTTTCAATGAGCTTTTTGCTTGTTCTGCCGTATCGTATTGCGGCACTGTCTATTTCCCAGAAAAGTCGTGCCGTGATATGGGACATTGACTGAACACGACTGCTCTTTTTCGACAGAATATCATTGTAAATGTCCATATTCCCGGTAAGTTCAACAATGAAATCTATATTATCAAGTTTGAAAAAATCATTGTAATCATTTGAAACAAAAATACCTCTTTCCCTGGCCTTTACAAACCCCGGGGCATTGTTATTTATATCTGCAACTGCCACTATAACAGGTGTAATCAACTGGAATTCATATTTTTCTATTAATTCCATCAGATATAAACAATTGTTTCCTGCTCCGACTACGGCTATTCTCATGATAAATCTCCAGATTAAATTTTTCGAGTTACATGCTATTTTTTTTATAACCTTAACAAAAAATCATTATGACTACAACACATTATGACTACAACATAAAGATAAAAGTTAATCGTTCACAATCAATTTGCAAACTAATTAAAGATTTTCCTTGACACAAGTACAGTATAATAAATAAAAATA
>CAZLBE010000354.1:0-3344 GCA_964557635.1 uncultured Desulfobacterales bacterium | reverse complement strand
GATGAAATCGTTTCCCTTGGCATTCGGTCAATCATTGGAGGCACTATTGCAACCTGCATGACCGGTGCTGTTGTTGGGATTATCACAGGATAACCGCCATGAGGCTTATCTGGATTGGCCCGGCAGCCTCTTTAACTCGAATAAAATTGAACATATTGCAGAGGTCTCGTAATCAATGTTGAAAGGGGCTGTCTTGAATTTTGAAACTATGAAATATGAAATTCTGTCTTCTATTTATAATAAACAATTCAATAAAGTTGAAAAGCTGGCAGGTGATATTTTAAAGGAGCTTGAGACCTGTTCTTCCCGTTTTTTATCTGAAATGGACCAGAAATCTTTAAATCAGATTAATCTTGTCTTTAAGAGATTTGATCGAAAAATCAGTGAGCACTGCAGTGAAAACTTTTATTCAATTAGAGCAAAGATTAAGAACCATATGGTAAATCTGGTGAGGAATCAGGTTAAAAATCCTGCTTTTATTGACTATGAAACATGGCGAAAAAGCTTGAGCCTAAGTGAAGAAGGGTTCAGAGTTATGCTTGCTAATGTGAGTTCTGTCCAGTTGTCAGTGGGTTGCAGCAATTTCTGCAGAAGATGTAATGAATGGGCTCTGCCCGGTGTGCGAAAGCATTTCACCTTTGCTGCTGCTGTGGATATTATCACTCAAATATTTCAAACCGGAAATAATGAATTTTCCCTTTACAGCGCATCGGATCCCTTAGACTGGAAGCATAAAGGCAGAGATATTACAGATATCATTAAAATTATAAACAATAATGGCTATGCATCCAAGTTTGGTCTTTTAACAAAAATTCCAAAGGGTTCGGGAAAAATATTGGATAATCTTCTTAAAATAAATGGAGATTTTGCAGTGAGCATAACAGATAAAAACAGGAAAAGGGTTAAAGCTTTTGAAGAAAAATATGGGAAAAAATTTAGTGTTCAGCATGATACAGGTGAGCTGCTGATTCCGGCAGGTATGGACGAAGATTTTACAACAATAAAATCTTCAATAACTGATAACTTAGGGGTTGAAATTACACCTGAAGGCGCATCCATTATCATACCAGCCTTTACAAGTGCACTGAATCTTACCGGGCAGAAGCGTATTCCCGTTAATAAAAGAACAAATTTTTTTGTGAAAAAACGGGTTGGAATGGATGGACTCACTATTGAATATTTTAAGCCATTTACTGCAGTCAATTTTAAAAATCAGGAATTCACACTTAACCGGCTGCTTGCTCCCCAGATTGAAAATATAATGTTAGATAGCGGAACAGATGAAAAGTGTACGCCCCCTGGTATGACAAGTCTTAAGGAGTACTTTACAACTTTTGAGAAAAAGGCTGTTGCAGCGAGAAAGAAAATGGTTCCGGCAATTATTTTTCGCTTGAAAAAAGAAATTTTCAATCATGGAAACCAGAGCCACAATACAGAAGAATACAAAAATAAAGAAAAAAGATTTAAAGAAAAATGTAATGATTATCTTGATTTCTGCAGACCTGAAAAACTATTGGAATTTAAAAAGTTCACTTTTTCTTATTTTTTAAAATCCATAATGGATTACATAAAAAATAATCCATCTGCAGGAAAGATAGTTGTCTATTTAAGGGGGAAAGATAGCAAATTTTATATGGAATACCATAACCGGATAATAAAACAGGACAATAATCTGAATTTCACAAACATGATATATCATACAGATATATCAACCTTTGACATTTTTCAGATGATGATGTTTAAATTAATTGATAATCCATTTGACAAAAAAATTAATGGGTTTATCAGGGAAAATCCTTCCATGTACAATCCTGTTACAGGCAGATTTGTTTCATATAACGGCCATGAGGCGGATTTGGATTCAGGTCCAGACCCGTCTCAAAGAATCAAAGATTCTGACAAAAAATGAGCCGAAGGCGCGGAGCCAATGAATATAATCGGTTACATTCTATTTCTTAGTTATTTTTTGTCTGTAATGTCGTTTTTAAATATTTCCATACCTTTTTTCATGGCGCAGAAATCACCGCACATGGTACAGGTCTTTTTGTTTGCAGGAGAGCGGCTTTCCCGGATTTTTTCCGCTTGTTCGGGGAACAGAAGGTATTGCTTTAAATCATCCCATCTCATGTCTCTTCTTGCCATGGCAGCAAGCTTTTCATTTTCTCTTCGCTGAGGATATTTTGAGATGTCTCCGATGCGTACGGCAAGTTTTGTAGCCCTTATGCCTTCCCTTACATCGTTTACATCTGGCAGGGCAAGATGCTCTGCAGGTGTGATATAGCAGATAAGATCCGCACCAAATCTTGCTGAACTTGCAGCGCCTATGGCTGCTGTGATGTGATCGTATCCTGCGCCGGTATCACAGGGGAGAGGCCCTAATACGTAATATGGCGCATTTCCGGACATACGTTTTTCCAGCATTATATTGCCCTGTATTTCATCTAAGGGAACATGGCCCGGCCCTTCCACCATCATCTGGCATCCCTGTTTTCTGCCACTTTCAGCAAGCTCGCAGTTGATAATCATTTCAGCCATCTGTGCACGATCATGGCTGTCATGTATGGCACCTGCTCTTATTCCGTTGCCAAGGGAAAGAACAGCGTCATATTTTTTCATCAGGGCGCATACCCTGTCGAACTGTTCATAAAGGGGGTTTTCCTTTTTATTGATATCCATCCATGCAACCATATAAGTTCCACCTTTGGAAACAAGCCCGCCATAACGATAGCCCTGTTTTCTCAAACGCTCAATTGTGTACTGGTTAATTCCACAGTGGATGGCCATGAAACTTAAGCCGTCGTCCAATTGTTTTTCTATCAGGTCAAATAGATATTCAGGGTCCAGTTTTGCTGGATTTCTGTATTTTCTGATGGTTTCCTTAAATGCCTGGTACAATGGAACATTGCCCACTGGAAGATCTGAATTTTCAAGCACAATTCTTCTGATTTTGTCAAGATCACCGTCTGCCGATAATTCCATTAAAGTATCGGCTCCTTCTTCCCCGGCAGCTTTGGCTTTTTCCACTTCAAGGGAAAGGTCACAGATATCGGATGATGTTCCTATTGAAGCGTTCACCTTTGTTTTCAGCCCCGTTCCTATTCCCGTTACCTTCTGGTGTTTACGGTTGAAATTACAGGGGATAACAATCTCACCCTTTGCCACATTTTCTCTGATGAACTCTTTGTGCAGACCTTCATTGTCTGCAACGGTCAGCATCTCTTTTGTAATAATACCCTGTCTTGCAAATTCAAGCTGTGTAGTCATAGTCTCCTCGCTATATAATCTTTGTAAATATTCGACCAGCACTCCATCTTCGTCCATTTTGGCCTGTTCACATAGCATGA
>CAZLBE010000353.1:0-3344 GCA_964557635.1 uncultured Desulfobacterales bacterium | reverse complement strand
GGCATTATACCATTGCCATTTTCATCATTTGTCAGAATCTTTGATTCTTAGAGGTCGCTGGATTTGATCCAGATCCGCCTCATGGCCGTTATATAAAGTCAAACATTATCAGAAGGATATAAGAAAATGGAAATTTTAAAAACTGTATCGGAAATGCAGGCATGGTCTGATAATATCCATCAAAAGGGGAATCAAATCTGCCTTGTGCCCACCATGGGTTACTTCCACGATGGACATCTTTCATTGATGGAAAAGGGAAAAGAATTCTGCCCGGATCTTGTTGTCAGTTTATTTGTCAATCCCACGCAGTTTGGTGAAAACGAAGATCTTGATTCATATCCTGCTAATATTGAAAGGGATGTAAAACTTGCTGAGGAAAAGGGCGTGACCGTTGTTTTTATGCCCGATAAAAAAGAAATATATCCTGACCGGTTTCAGACCTATGTGGAGCTCACAGAGCTTCCAGCACATTTGTGCGGATTGTCAAGACCTGTTCATTTCCGAGGGGTTGCAACGGTTGTTACGAAACTTTTTAATATTGTAAAACCGGATGTGGCAATATTTGGCTCAAAGGATTTCCAGCAGCTTCAGATTATACGCCGTATGGTAAAAGACTTAAATTATAATATTAAAATTGTGGGGTGTCCCATTGTAAGGGAGGATGACGGACTTGCCATGAGTTCGAGAAACGCTTATCTTTCACCTGAACAAAGGCAGTCGGCCCTGTGTCTTTCAAAATCCCTTGAAAAAGCCGAAGCAATGATTGCAAAGGGTGAAATTGGAACAGACACAATAAAAAAAGAACTTGAAAACTATATAAAATCTTTCCCTTTTACAAAGATCGATTATATAAGCATATGCGATCCTGAAACACTTGAAGAGACATACAAGATACAAAAAACAAGAGGCAAGAAAGAAGAAACAAGAGACAAGAGACAGGAAAGAGGTACAGGAAAGAGGAGAGAAGAGGCAGGACACAACAGAAAACAGGTGCTGATAGCCTTGGCTGTTTATGTGGGCAAAACAAGACTCATAGATAACAGAATAATCAATCCGGAACAATAATGACTCTGCATTGTTTCATAAACCAGTAATGATCTGCGGTACTCTCAATTTTTTCAGCATCGAATCGGCTTATTATAATGGAGGAATTGTGAACTCCTCCTTTTCTTAATCCTTTAATGATAATTGGATTTGTGCCAATTCTTTTTGAATTGACAGCATCTTTCATTGTGCATGCATAACCGCATACCCCCCGCTGCACTGCAAATTCACGACTGATAAACATTGAACTGTATATTTTTTCTCCCTGTTCACTTGAAACAACAGGATAAAGAACAGGATGAAAACCAAGGCCTTTTCCATCTATGATAAGACCTGTAAATCTATTCTTTTTGTTATGTATTTTGCTTTGAGCGTTTTTAACCTTATTGTTATCATTTTCCGGATTTACAAATTTAATTTCAGGGATTTCTCTGATCGAATCCGGAAGGACAAGCTGAAGAAAACCTCCGAAAATTGAGGTTTCAATTGTAACTTCCATGGCTCTGTCCGATGTGTAATGCTGTTCTATAATTTTTGCATTCGAAGCTATTGTCTCAATACCAGCCATGATGGTATCGTGGAAAGATGCATAATCAGATATTTTTTTACCGGAAATCAGCATTTTACGATCAATTTTATGGAATGTTTTGTAATCGGGTCTGTTTGCCAGGGCTGCAAAACCGATTTTTTTAAGTATTGCTCTAAGGTTGTGGCTTGCATCGGCCTTTGCCGTACTTAAAATATAATCTGAGGACTCAGTTTTTTTCCGGTCGGAAGGGCAGGCTCTGCCATTTGCCTTCACCTCTCCTGTTTCCCAGTTAACTAAGCCATGAACAAATTTTGTAATGCACAGGTTTGTTTTATGATCTAACTTTTGTTTATCTGCTTTGAAACCTGCCTCTGCAATGGATGAAACACCTGCATTGACAAAGGGAACCATAATGAAACAAAACAGGAATACAGCTAAAAAAGGGATTTTTGCTATAGTAGATTTTAGTTTACAAACCGTTACGTAGATCATCATAACCTGCCATATATTCATGCACATGTACAAGCGCTTTTTTTAGACCTGTCAGCATGGGCATGGTGGATACTATTTTGTCAATATAGCCCTTTTGTTTTAGTCTTAAAACTGACTGTGGAAAGTTTAGATCAAATACCCAGCTTATCTGCAGCAGTTTTAAATCATTGAGCCTTTTTATCATGAAAGTCTTAACAAATGTTTCATTGCAAACCGCTTCAATCGCCTCTTGAGATATTCTTCCGTCGTCTTCAAGCCCTAAATTTATTATTTTTTCACTGTTCGAATCAGGCCTTGCATAATGTTCTGTAACCACCCTCCAGATGTCAAGTTTGTCAGCATCACGGATAAGTTTTATGAAAAAAAGAGTTCTGTCATCCCTGTCTGATGGAATGTCTGCAGCATTATGAAACCTTACAGCCTCCTTAATCAGGCAGGCCTCATTTTTATCGCAGAAATCAAGAAAGCCATGCTCATTAATTACAGCAAGCCCTAATTCTGCATGGTTCTCAGAAACATGATCAACAAATGTTCCATATTTTTCAAGTTGAACAAATCTTCCAATATCGTGGAGCAGGGCTATGGCTTCGGCTAAAATCAGGTCATTTTCCTGCAGTAAAAGCTGTTTCCCTAAGATAACAATTTCTCTGCATACCCTCAGGGTATGCTCTTTTTTCAGAATAAAAGGATCGGGATTAACAGCCTTTTCTATAAAAGCCGTTGAATAATCATTAAAATGTTTTTTAAGAACATTAAACTGGTCTGTATTCATGACTTAACTATAAAATTTTTTTCAATAAAATCAGATAGCCCTTTAATATCATCAAGTGAAAATACAGGGACATCAGGTTTATGATCAGAATCTGAAACAAAGGCTACAAGGTTTTCATCTTTCATACACAAGGGCTCGCTGTGCCTGCCCGCTTTTCTGAAAATTTCAATTTTTGGGATTTTTTCTCTTTTAAATCCCTCGGTAATAATCAGATCCATATCTGACAGATATTTTCTGACACCTTGAATAGACTGGGGTTCTTCATCCTTGACAAGGGCAATAACGCCAGGTGAAATTACAAGACTTGCATCGGCACCTGCTTTTTTATGGCGCCAAGAGTCTTTTCCTGTTTTGTCCATTTCAAATCCGTGCTGGGCATGTTTTACTATGCCGAGTCTGTAGCCTCTTTGCTTTAATTCAGGAATAATTTTTTCGAGAAGTGTTGTTTTTCCAGAATCTGATTTCCCGACAACTGATATTATATTTGGTTTCATATTTACGTCTTTC
>CAZLBE010000352.1:0-3347 GCA_964557635.1 uncultured Desulfobacterales bacterium | reverse complement strand
AGAAAGACGAACAGATATCCTGCAAAAGGATCTGCTTTCAAAATCGATTTGCATAACATGGCCAGGCCATCTATGCCTTTCCTGAAATCGACGGGCTCAACAGCCAACAATATTCTCATCTGGGGAGTAATCCGGATCATGCCTGCTTACTCTAAAAAGATTTGCCAGGCTCAAGAAGGTCAAATTCTGTCTTACCCCTGAAATGCATTTTCATTTTGGAACCACCACGATCTTCCATTTCTACAGTACATTCTGAGATGAAGCCAGACTGAGATTCATAATTCATCTCTATAAATGCAGGATAAGATGATTTCTTTACAGCTGGAATGTTTTTTTGGATATGTTTTTTAAAATCAGACTGGTTCAGGCGTAATTCGCTGGCAACCTTATGCAGAGTTAAATCTTCAGTATGATAGACATCGATTGCTGCCTGCCATAATCCATCAGGAATACGAGAGCCGCGTATCTTTTTTTTACGCCAAGACTTAAATTTTTGTTTAACGCTATCCAATGCAAGGTTTTGAATGAATTTTTTTTCTATGGTCATCGGTTCTTCCTCCTTTATGGGGTTAATTTGTTGCGGTGCGCGTGCAGAAAAATCACTTAAAAAAAATATTATTTCATATAAAAAAAGCCTGCCAAAAGAATTGCCTAATTCAGATGACAGGCTTTAATAATCAAAAAGATGGTATTTAGTAAATTGAATTAAAATCCGGTTTCAGGATGAAAAACATTGACTTCCTTAAGATCATCCCTGAGATATACACGTTCATTGGGGCCTAAGATTCCAAGTGAAAGACAGATCAATGTCCACAGATGAACAACCCCGTATCCTGCCCCATAATGCTCACTTAATTCATGGATCTGGGCGTGGCAGTTATGGCAGGCTGCAATGCAGTAATCAGCTCCTGTTGCCTGGATCTGGTCATCCTTTGTTTTCCCGTAGGCAAGCCGCTCATCCTTAAAACCTGACTGGAGAAAACCACCACCACCGCCGCAGCAGAAATTATTTGATCTGTTTGGAGTCATATCAATGAAATTTTCTTCACCAACAACTGATTTTACAATAAACCGTAAATCTTCTGCAATTGGATCTCCAAATGATTTACGAACAATCTGGCATGGATCCTGAGCAGTAAATTTTATTTTCAGATCCTTGTTCCAGTCGGAATTAACTTTAAGTTTTCCTTCCCTGATCCATTTTGCATAATACTCATAGATACTTTTAATTTCACAATCATGCTCTATATTAAATTTTCTCGCTCCTTCCAGGACCGAATATGTAACGTGCCCTCACTCGGTGTTGAGAAACGTTTTACACCCCAATTCCTTTGCTGCATTAAGGCTCTGTGTTGTAAGATGCTTCCAGGCCTCATCATCTGCAAGGAACATGCAATAATTTTCTCCTCCCCATCCCTTGCTTGTATATGTCCAGTCCACGCCAGCAGTGTGGAGTATTTTCCACAGGGGCACAAGCTCATCAGGTTCAGTAACCGGCTCTCTTGAATTCTGGTTTAAAACAAATTCAGCGCCTTTCTTATCGATTGGAGCCTGCATATCTGCAAACTCAGGCTGACTTTCCTGATACTCCTCAAGAACATCACCCACAACAAAAATAAAATCATCCACAGGGGTACCCATGGCACTACCCGATTCATTGGAAAGAGCAGCATCACAGGAACCAAGAATACCCCTTGGCCTTGTTTCCCTCGGCCATGAAGCCCTTACATTATAAACTAATGCAGGTATATTGATTTCCATGGGACAGACATGCACACATCTCTGACACATTGAACACATCCATACCCAGTTTGAACTTAAAAGTTCTTCATCCATTCCAAGGGCCGCCATCCTTAAAAATTTCCTCGGGTCCATTCCCTCAAGCCCTGTTGCAGGACAGCCCGACGCACATGCCCCGCATGTAAGACAGGCATTGAGATTCCCGCCATCAGGCAGAAGTTCCATCACCTTGTCCTTAAATATACTTTTTTTCTCACCGCCAATTTTAACAGCTGCTTCACCCATGGTGTAACATCCTCCATATTATATTAAAATTTAAGCTGATTCACTTAATTTAAATGTTTTACAGCAGTTTTACTTTAACAGACTTATAAATAACATTATGATCTTTGCTTTTTCTCTTATTATTCACTGCATGTCAACCAATTTATCAAAAATATATGATTTAAAAATACTTTTTTAAATCAAAAAAACTGGTGTTTGAAATACAAAACCCCTTGTCTTGCAGACAGGATCATAAAAAATTAAGACGCTTTGTTTTTTTAAATTTTAATTTTCTTTAAAAAATTTTACAGCTCTTTTTTCAGACCAGAAAAGGTGTCTCTTATTAAACTCAATAAAGCCTACATGACCTCCTGAATCGGGAATTTCAAGAAAGACCCGTGAATTTTTCATTGCTTCTGTGACAGGATAGCAGGAATCTGAAATGCAGGGGTCATTTTTTGCGTTTACTATTAAAGTAGGCACATTTATATTTTTAATAAACTGCTTGCTGCTGCATTTTTCCCAGTAATCAAATGCATCTTTAAAACCGTTTATGGGAGCTGTATACCTGTCATCAAAATCCTTGAAATTTTTAATTTTCTCAAAATCTTTATCATCTATTCTTCCGGGCATTAAAGCCATTTTTGCTTTAATTTTCTCGTGAAGCATATTAAGAAAACGCTTCATGTAAAATCTGTTTTCAGGCCTTGCAAGTGACATTGATGAACCTTTCAGATCACATGGCACAGAAAATACCGCAGCTTTTTTCACTAAGGGGTCAACATTGTCTCTTCCAAGATAAACAAGTGTTAAATTCCCCCCGAGACTGAAACCTGTAAGACATATTTCACTGTACCGTCCTGTTTTTTTAGAATGATCAATGACAAGGGCCAGATCATCAGTTGCACCACTATGGTAAGAGCGAAGCTGTTTATTTGGCTCTCCGCTACATGATCGATAATTCCATGCAAGGCAATCCCATCCTGCCATATTGCATGCCCTTACCATTCCCTTGACATATGCCCGTTTTGAGCAGCCTTCCAGCCCGTGGGAAATAATGACAAGCCTGGTGTTTTGAATATCAGTTTCTCGGTTGGAATCAAAAGCAAATGACCAGTCAAGATCTATAAAATCATCATCTAAAGTATTGATACGTTCCCTTTTATAGACCACATCATTTACCTTTCTGAACAATGTAGGTATTATCGTTTGAACATGCCCGTTTTTAAATAAAAAAGGCGGATTATAGTTGTTGCAGATCAATTGTTAATATCTCCCATATTTTTTTTATAACCGCCATGAGGCGGATCTGGACTTGGCCCGGATTTACCTCAAAGAATCAA
>CAZLBE010000351.1:0-3354 GCA_964557635.1 uncultured Desulfobacterales bacterium | reverse complement strand
TAAAAGGGTATTTGATCACAGAAATGGAAATAAATAAAATAAAAAAAGGAGATTAATTATGAAAAGATTATCTGTTTTTACAATGGCAGCAGTATTTGCCGTATTGTTTGTTCTTCCGTATTCTTTTAGTGTAAGCACAGGCCAGACAAAAACTGTAACCTTAAATTACGCAAATTTCCCACCTGCACCAACATTTCCATGTGTTCAAATGGAAAGATGGAAAAAACAGGTTGAAAAAAAGACAAACAACAGCATAAAAATTAATACATTCCCCGGTGGAACCCTGCTTGGCGCAAAGGGGATGATTGATGGCGTTATTGCAGGACAGGCCGATATAGGATGTTTGTGCATGGCATATCAGCCCGGGCGTTTTACAGTTACCAATGCAGTAAGTCTGCCACTTGGCATTCCCGATTCAGAAACGGGAAGCCTTGTTCTTTTTGACCTTTATAAAAAATATAAACCTGTTTCTTTTAATAAGGTGAAAGTGCTTACAATGTTTACATCTGCTCCGGCTAATATCATGTGCAAGAAACCTGTAAGAACCCTTGCCGATATAAAAGATGTTGATTTAAGAGCTTCCGGCGGGGCTGCTGAAATTTTAAAAATCTGGGGTGCAAATCAGATCGGGATGCCCATGTCCGCAACACCTGAAGCACTTCAAAAGGGTGTTGTTCAGGGTCTGTTTTCATCCCTTGAGGTTATGAAAGACTTAAAATTTGCCGAGGACTGTAAATTTGTCACCATGACAAACACAGTTGTTTATCCGTTTGCCGTTGTGATGAATTTAAATACATGGAAATCTCTGCCTGAAAATACAAAAAAAGTTATGGATAATCTTGCCGAAAACCAGGCAGCATGGACGGGAAATTATATGGATTCCCATGTAAAGGATGCCATTGCATGGTCTAAAAAAGTTCATAAGGTCAAATTCATTAAACTTGATAAAAAAAATGCTGATAAATGGAATTCAGTATTGTCCCCCATTGTTGACAAATGGATAAAAAAAGCCGATAAAAAGGGTTTTAAAGGAAAAGAAATTGTAAGTTCAATTAAAAACATGATCGCTGAACATACAAAATAATGGCAAATTACAATGGATAAATTTTTAAAAAAAGTAAACAGCCTCCAGGTTCTTGCAGGAGGCTGTTTACTTGTACTTATGATGTCTCTTACCTGTGCCAATATCCTGTTAAGGCAGTTCGGGTTTCCTGTCAGGGGCACTTTTGAGATAATGGGATTTCTTGGCGCTGTTATTTTTGCCCTTTCCCTTGGATATTCCCATGAAAAAAAAGAACATCTATACGTCAGTATTTTTTTTGACAGATTTCCTGATATAATAAAAAAAATTGCACAGATAATTAATTCTATTGTCTGTATCGGTTTCTTTTCTCTGCTTTCATGGCAGCTTTTTAAAAAGGCTATTGTGTTGAAAAATGTTCATGAGGTGTCTGAAACTTTAAGAATTGCCTATTATCCTTTTATACTGGTGTTCTCCTTTGGCGTTGCTGTGCTTGTGCTGCTTTTTGTTTATGAACTTGTTATTAAATTTCGGAGATAAAATTTGAGTCTTGCATTTACTGGGATTATCGGGATTTTATCCCTTTTATTCATCCTCTTCTTTTTTGGCATGCCAGTTGGGTTTGCCATGGCAATTGTCGGTTTTGCAGGGTTCTCCCATGTGATAAGTCTTAATGCAGGTATCAACATGGCAGGCTCTGTGTTCTGGTCGGTCTGTTCCAAATACGGTCTTACCGTGATTCCTCTTTTTATTTTCATGGGGCAGATAGGATTTTATTCGGGTGTTAACGAAAGATTATATAAATCAGCATATACCTGGGTGGGGCATATCAGGGGAGGACTTGCCATGGCAACGGTTATGGCGTGCAGTGCTTTTGCTGCAATATGCGGTTCAAATACTGCAACTGCCGCCACAATGAGTACAGTTGCCCTGCCTGAAATGAAAAAATACGGTTATTCCTCCATATTAAGTACCGGTGCCATTGCATGCGGTTCAACACTTGGCGTGGTTATCCCTCCAAGCATAGTTCTTATCATAATTGGTCTTGCCACTGAGCAGTCCATAGCAAAACTGTTTTATGGGGGTGTCGGAGCAGGTGTTTTATTGACATTGCTTCTTGCTCTTACAGTTTATATTCTCTGTCTTATTTATCCTGACTGGGGCCCTGTGGGCGAGAGAACTTCCTTTAAGGAAAAAATACGATCCCTTTCAGGAAGTGTTGAGATGCTTATCCTTTTTTTTCTCATTATGGCAGGTTTGTACTTTGGTTTTTTTACGCCTGCAGAAGCCGGTGCTGCAGGTTCATTTTTTGCCATTGTGATAAGTGTTGTGAAAAAGACCCTTTCATGGGCAGATTTTAAAAAATCAGTCAAAGACACATTAAGAATATCATGCATGGTGATCATGCTCATTGCAGGCGCCATGATATTCGGAAGATTCCTTGCCGTTACAAGGATACCATTTGATCTTGCTTCATGGGTTGCAGGACTTCATGTTTCAGACTCAGTAATTATCGTCTGCATAGCACTTATTTACATTGCAGGGGGGGCTATCATGGATGCACTTGCCCTTTTACTTGTAACGATTCCGATTTTTTTCCCCCTTGCCATGAACATGGGCTATGACCCTGTCTGGTTTGCAGTTACAATTACAGTTGTTACAACGCTTGGTGCCGTGACTCCCCCTGTTGGAGCAACTACCTATGTGGTGGCGGGTGTTGCAGATAATGTACCTTTAAAAAATGTTTTCAAGGGGGTTACGCTTTTCCTGCCTGCGTATATAATTACCATAGGACTCTTAATTGTTTTTCCTGCAATTATCACCTGGCTGCCGGGATTTATGAAATAATTTCAATATGAATATTTGAAAATTGTTTGAGGAGTTTAAAATCTTTATCAAATATAAGGAATTTTCTGCAATATTTTTCCGCAAATTTCAGATGTACAATATTGTTAATATTTTTTCCAATTTTGCAGAATTCTGATTGACAGAGGAGTAGATGAGTGTTAGTATCAAGGTTATACATCGTTCATATCATTCATTATCTCATCAATATTTATCTGTTTTCTCACTGTGAGAGAACTTGCATCTCTAAAAATTTTATCCATCAACTGTTTATATTTTTTTTTCTTAATGGCATATCAGTATCCTGTATAATCGGAAATAATATTAATTCTAATTTCTGATTAATCATATGAGGTGATATATTAATGGTTATCCTGCTTTTTCCGGGCTTTATAATTTCGCGTATCATGTTCCACCTATATTTTTTTATTTAAAACACCTGCCAATTGACTTGAATCATTCCAATTTTAACAAATAGTGATATGTAA
>CAZLBE010000350.1:0-3385 GCA_964557635.1 uncultured Desulfobacterales bacterium | reverse complement strand
ACCGGTCATGCGATACTTGAGCTTTGTCTTGTAATAACGATTATAAATGGCCTGGGGCAATATTTTAAGGCTCCACCGGTAATTGGCACCGTTTCCCTTATGGGAGGGCTTATATTACTTGCCATGGGAGTTGATATGGTGCGTGCGGATTATGCATGGTATATAATGGTCGCCTTTGGTATTGACCGGGGAAAAAATGTTATATCTGATAAAGGGTACAGGATCATGATCCGGGGGTGCGGTATTTTTCTGGTATGTTTTGGATTCTGGTTCCTCAATACAGCGTATCATCATCTTTATTGATATAAACCGCCATGAGGCGGTTATATGAAAATGCTGTTCAAAGTGTCGACAGCAACAGCCCCCTGTGAATGATGATGATAGATCCAGCCCATCAGAACACAAAGGCGATCAGATATTTTGCCCTGTCCTCGCGTTAAGAAGCGCAGGCTGTTTGAGGACATACTTGACCGCATATCCTTTTGCTTTAGACCGACAGGGCAAAATTACCCGCCGACTGTCCTTAGGCTGGATCTATCACCCACAGGAGGCGGCATACTGTTTAAGATAAACAATCAACGAGCCACTTTGCGACTTTTTTTTCCGGTCCCAGTTAAACCACAGGACAATATCCTGCTTTTTTAATTTTACAAGTAGATCCTCTATTGTATCGGGAAGAACCGGTCCCCATTCCGAGTGCAATCCCTTTCCCACCACAATTCTTAAGGTAAAAATACCGTTTCTTTTGCATGTCCTGATATAAGTATCTGCTTTAAGCTCAGCTGTTGCTGCCGTATCTCCGTGAAGATCGAGTATTTTCTGGGGTGGCGGATACTTTTTAAGTCTTTTCTTTAAAGGAACGGGTGCAGGTACAGCCTTATCTCTTTTTTCGATCATCATAGTCTGCATGTTTTTTCCTTTAAGGGATAAATCAAGCAGATCGGGAAAATTTTCAACTTCACTTTTCTCTTGAAAAACTTCTTTAAAATTTTCTGAAGGATTAAGAATCTGAACCCCGTGCTTATCCTTTTTAAGATTTGGTTTTTTTACACCTGCCAGTCTATGTTGAAAATTTTCTTCTGAACCAATTTTGACTTTGTTTTTGACAGATTGTTTTTTCGGAATTGATTTTACGCTCGTTTCTTTCGATGTGATCTTTTCTTCCGGTATTTCCCTGCTATTTATAGCTGGTGAAGCAGCGTTGTTAAACAAAGAAAAAAAATCTTCTCCACCATCAAGAACAGGTACGCCGTTCCTGTTTTTTTTAGAAGCCTTTTTAAAACCATCTTTATTATTTCTTTTCTTAACCATAAAATTATTTTACTTTAACCTGTGTTTTTTTTCAAGTGTCATGAATTGTGTCTTGGATTGACTTTAACAGTTCATACTGATAATGTAAAAAACTATGAATTCAGAAATAATTGTAGAATATATTGATCAGCAGAAAATTATATGTGCTGTAGTACTTCAGGTAAAAAAACAACGGTTAAGACTTCTCAACGAGAATAACCGCGAAGTCAACCTGACGGCGGGCAGGCTGTGCCATATTTCAAGGGACCACCTTGATATATCATCTCCACGTGATTTTCTTGTAAAGGCTCTGAAGGCAAAATCAAATAAAAGGCGTGAACTCACTGAACAGATTGATATAAAAGAGCTCTGGGAAATTCTTCACGAAGAAGGAGAAGAAATTGAACTTGAGTCCATGACTCTTTTCTGTTTTGACCCTCCATTGACATCCGACCATGAAGCTGCCGTTATAAGAGCATTTTTTAAAGACAGGCTTTATTTTAAATTTGGAAAAAATAAATTCATACCTTATAGTGATGACGAAATTCAACACAGACTCAAACTTGCAAGGGCAACTGAAAAAAAAGAGCAGATTGTATTACAAGGAGTGGAATGGATCAAGGGAATAACAGATCATAATATACGTAATAATACCTGCGACCCTGAGGTGTTAGATGTCCTGAAATCCTATTATATTTTTGAAAAGGAAAGCAAAAATGCCACCACAGCAAAGGCAATCATTTCAAAAGCAGGAATAGGCAGCAGTGAAAAAATTTTTGATATTCTTGTGCAGGCTGGGATATGGGATAAAAATGAAAATATCGATCTTCTCAGGATGGATATTTCCAGCCAATACCCTGATAATGTTCTTAAAAGGGTGGATGAAATTATTAAATCCGCACCTGAATTTATTAATGATCCCATTAGAAAAGATTTCACCAATATTCCCTGCATAACAATTGACGGCCAGTCCACCCTTGACTATGATGACGCCATAAGCCTTGAAAAAGAAGGAGTCGGCTACACTCTTGGTGTCCATATTATTGATGTTGGGCATTATATCAAAAATGGTGATTATATAGATAAGGAAGCCATGTCACGGGCAAGCTCAATTTACATGCCCGACGATAAAATCTCAATGCTTCCTCCTGAATTATCAGAAGATTTCTGCAGCCTGAAAGAGGGAGAGTTGCGCCCTGCCATCAGCACCATGGTTCATTTAAACAGATTTTTTGAAATTAAAACCTGTGAAATTGTACCCAGTATAATTAAGGTTCACAAAAATATGAGTTATACTGAGGCAAACATGCTCAACGGTGAAAATGATCCAATAACAACGCTTTATAAAGCAGCCACCGTGTTAAGGGAAAGACGGCTTAAGGCCGGTGCTGTTCAGATCACCCTGCCTGAAGTCAATATATGGATTGACATGAACGGAGAAATCGGAATCTCAAAAGTGGACAGGGAAAACCCATCAAGAATGCTTGTATCTGAAATCATGATTCTCGCCAATTCACTGATGGCTGAGTTTCTTTCAGAACATGGTATCCCTGCAATATTCAGGTCCCAGCCCGATCCAAATTCCAGATTATTCAAAGGGATGGAAACCTCTATTTTTTTAAACTGCATGCAGCGCAAGCAGTTATGCAGGGCAGTCATCGGGATTAAACCTGAACATCACTCCGGTCTGGGAGTTAAATCCTATGTTACAGCCACCTCTCCCATCAGAAGGTACTACGATCTTCTCACCCAGCGCCAGATTCGTGGTATTTTTGGATATGAAAAACCCTATTCAGGTGAAGAGCTGGAAAAAATTCTTCAGATCCTTGAAATTCCAATGGGTAATACAGGCCGCATCCAGTTTCAGAGACGCAGATACTGGCTTCTTAAATACCTTGAAGCAATGAAAGGATCAACCTGCGATGCCATTGTCCTTGACTCACGCAGAGATTTTTATAATGTGTTAATAAAAGACTATATGCTTGAATGGAAAATTCCGGCAGGAAATATAAAATTACAACCCGGCGACCATGTTCATGTTACTATTCAGCATGCAGATGCAAGAAGAAACCAGTTGTCGCTTTTTGTTTAACGG
>CAZLBE010000349.1:0-3397 GCA_964557635.1 uncultured Desulfobacterales bacterium | reverse complement strand
TTTCTTTGGTTTTGCAGGAAATGTCGGTAAGTCTGCCTTTTCAATAACCCAGACATTCACAGTCTGACTCTTTTCAGTAATACCTTTTTCTTTTATTTTTTTTATTAATGCATCATAAAGGTATCTGTTTGTGTCCACTTTTCTCTGAAGCATGCCAAGTTGAATGGATTTTTCTTCAATCCTTTCCGCCTGAAACTTCGTCTGGCCAAGAAGTTCCTTAAGGGAATTTTCATTTGCCACTGCAAGCTGGTACTTATTTTTTATGGTTTGAACCGCATCTTTGAGCACTTTATATTTTTTCTTTTTAAGACCTCTAAGCTCATTTACCGCTGTAATCATTTTTGGGTGTTTATAACCATATTTTTTTGATAGTTCCGAAATTTTCTGATCTGCAAGAAGGATTTTCTTATTAATAGAATCCACAGAGGTGTTTGCAACAATTGCCGGAATTGTTTCAAGATCTTCTTTTTTAATATTTTTAACCTGTTTATAAACTGCAGACAGTTCTTTTCTCTTTGTTTCAGCCTTTGTAAGGCTTTGGGAAAGCTCCGAAAGTCTCTGGGGCAGTACGGTCAATTTATTTTCAACCGTAACAATGGCATGCTGTTTTTTATAATTGTATAAAGCTTTTTCCGAGGATTCCAGTTTTTTTCTCTGGCTGGCAGATTTTTTACTCATCCATTCTATACTGTATTGAGATACTTCCATCTGCATATCCACAAGTTCTTCAATATAAGCCTTTGCCACTGAATTAGCTACTTTCATGGCAAGTGCAGGGTTATCGGAAATAAATCCTATTTTCACAACCCTTGAGTTGGCAACAGGCTCCACGGAAATGCCGTCCTTGATTACATTTTCAAGTATCTCAGCTTTTGTAAGGGGAACTTTTTCCTGGGATGGAATTGTTTTACTTACGGTATCAGTTGAAGATGAAAACATTTTATTAATTCCTAACATCTCCTTTAATGACAGATATATATCCTTTAACCAGTTTGCAAAATTTCTTAAATAAGAAAAATTTTCCTCTTTTTTCGGAAAAAAGGTATCATATATTTTGTCAGGATTCAGGCTTTGAACAACTTTTTCCACAACTGCCGCACTTTGAATCAATTGGTGCTGGGTTTCTAAAAATTGAGGGTCATAGGGGGTATATCTATAATTACTTGTCAAAGAATCCGATGTGTTTCTTTCAATCATCACATCTGTTGTGGCTTTATACAGAGGCGTTGCGGTAAAAGTTGCTATAATAACAACAATCAGAGTTAATAGGAAAAAGGTTATAATTGTCCCTTTTCGTTTATTGATAATCCTGAAATAATCTCTTAAATGGATCTCTTTTTCATCATTCATTAAAAAAACTTTCTTTATTTATTGGAGAAATATTTTAAGGCATTAAAAGAAACTTTCCGGAACCACAATAACGTCATCCGGAAGAACCTGTTCATCCATGTTAACATTTTTAAAAACTTTTTTTTGGCCATTTACGATCCGGATAATTTTCACTTTACCCCTTGCAGCAATTTTTGAAAAACCGCCTGCCATTGTAATGGCTTTAATAACAGTAACATCAGACTCAAATTTATACGAATTTGGTTTTTTAACTTCACCTGAAACATAATATGTTTTAGCTTTGGAGATGTAAATGCTGTCGTTATCCTGAATGGGTATGTTCAGTGATGTATCACCTTTTTTTATAAGCTTTTCCAAATCTACCACTATCTGCCCTTTCCTGCTGCCTGCACCGTTAGTTCGTTTTATTATGGCAGTACCACCTGCATCAGGTGTAAGCCCTCCTGCTTTTGAAATAAATTCCAGAAAAGTTATGGTTCCCCTTAATTCATACTGGCCGGGATTTCTGATCTGTCCCAGTATAACAGCTTTTTTGCTCCTGTGCTCAGAAATAAATACATCCACCTGTGGATTTACAAGGTATCCGTCGGCAAACAATTTCTCAATTTTTGCAGAAATCTGGGAAACAGTTAATTTCTTAACACTGATCTCTCCAAGAAGAGGTACACGTATGGTACTGTCGGCGCTTACCCTCACAGTTGTGGAAAGATCCGGATTTTCATAAACATTTATTTTAAGAACGTCTCCTTCTCCAACAATATACTCACCGGCAGAGCAAAGCATGGGGACAAAGAGAAGTATCAAAAAACAAACAGATATTTGTTTTATAATTAAATGTTTCATAATATTTTACATTGATATTGTTATTCTCAAAAATATTTCATAGGCCTGATAGCTGAATATGTCAATATTTGAATTATTATCATAATATGTAGCCCCTAAGTCAAAAAACAGATATTTTTTAGGTTTGAACCTCACTGCAGGACCGATGCTGTATAAATCATCATCACGGCTAATTCCATTGTACCCATTTCTTTCATAGGAAGCATCAAACGTGCCTGACCATTTTGCAGAAAACCTCTGTAGCAAAGTGAGATCTATACCTGTTGAAAGAAAACTGGAAGCATTTGCCATATCAGACTCATTAAACTTTCGATATCCGTTTGCCTGGATTGCCAGCTTATTTGTTAAATTATGCTGTGCCTGAAGCTCTATTGAGAAGCCCTCCTGATCTTTTACTGCTGACGAATCAAAATCCTTTGTGATATAACCTAATTTAAGTCTTCCTTTTGTTTTGGCGGTCATATCCCAGTTCACACCGGCATAATAACGATTTTCAACACTGTCATCTGTTTTTCCATTATCAAAGTTAATATTTGAAAAATTGTATTCCCCGAACAAGGAGGTTTTAGGCCAGAACTTATAAAATACAGAAACACCAAAAGAGTTGTCATTTCTATTTCTATAAGAAACTATTTTTTCTCTGTAATGTAAATCATAATTTGAATAGTTAAATTTCAATTTAAGTTTCCCGGATGGCGTTTCATAGGTTGTAATGAAATCAAAAAGGTTGTCCTGATGCCGATAGAGAGTATCGATAACGCCATTACCTGCAATTTCTTCCTTATAATTGAAAAGATCGATGAAATCAAATGAAAGGCCGGAATC
The DNA here is from genome assembly GCA_964557635.1 of uncultured Desulfobacterales bacterium. Classification (GTDB taxonomy): domain Bacteria; phylum Desulfobacterota; class Desulfobacteria; order Desulfobacterales; family Desulfobacteraceae; genus WGCX01. The sequence goes on along the minus strand of CAZLBE010000349.1, from coordinate 379 downwards.
AAAATTGTACTGAAAAAGCCCTTCACTTTTTTGATCCACATGATCATGCTTGGAATAATCAGAATAGTTAACAAATTCAGGAGAGTATAAAAGATAGGTCTGATAACGCCGTGTTGCTTCCGGTTTTATACGACTCAATTTGAGCCCCCCCGGAGACGTAGTTGTTGTATCAATAGTTAAAAGTTTTTCCCTGTTTGCAGGAAACGCAAGCCAGATACCAGGTGCTGCAGTCGTTACAAAGTCGCTTTTTGTATTGGAGTCTGTGGCAAAAAGGTTATCAGTATACATTCCCTCAAGAAGTAAAAAAGGATGAAAGCGCCCTACTTTCTTTCCAAAAAGATCTTCTGCAGGAATTTCACTTTTAAGCGTAGCTTTTTGT
>CAZLBE010000348.1:0-3402 GCA_964557635.1 uncultured Desulfobacterales bacterium | reverse complement strand
GACGGGGAGGAAACAGAGGAAGGCGAAGAGGAAGAAGAGAAACGTGTGCGAGAATTCGAAGAACCAGAAGTCGAATCCCTCCGCCGAAAATCCACGGACACCGGCCTCGATGAGGATCCTGACCAGGATGAGCGCGAGAAACGAGAGCGAAAACGCCCCGAGCGAAAACGGCGCTCCCTCGACCGCTTCGAGGAGATTCTCGATGAATTTCTCGGATTTTTTCAGGAATTTCATAAGTAGCTTCTGGTGGGTTAGCAATAGTGAGCAGGAAGCAGTTAACGGAATAATGATCGGTGAAAGAAATTCTCTCCTTCTCCCACCTAGGAGAAGGTGCCCGAAGGGCGGATGAGGAACCATTTTCTCAGTCTCCTTTTCAAAAGGATATCTCCTTTTAAGGCAAAACCATGGGGACATATTACAGCGTCAGGATTGTGTCAACAGATCATATGAATAAAGTGACACTTAAACAGGGTGTGGACGTATGCCTTAAAATGGTAAACAAAAGCATGTCATGTTTTATGGAAGATAGTGAGATTTCACAATTTAACAGAACAAAAGCAGGCAGGATATTTAAAATCTCCAATGATTTTTACAGGGTTATGCTGCAGTCTGAAAAACTTTTTAAACTGACAGATGGAGCTTGGGACGGTACTGTAAAACCTCTGGTTGATATTTGGGGATTTGGATCCAAAGGAGATACTGATAAGATCCCTGACAAAAATAAAATACTTAAACTTCTCAATCAGACAGGGTTTGACAAAATTGTCATAGGAAACAGAACATTGCTCAAGAAAAAAACGTCGGTAACTCTTGACCTTGCCTCCATTGCAAAGGGATATGGTGTTGATTCCGTAAGTGGATATCTTAAAGATTCCGGATTCAAAAATTTTGTCATTGATATAGGCGGTGAAGTCTATGCCTCAGGTGAGAAAAGGGCAGGGCATCCCTGGATAATTGGCATAAGTAGACCCGATGAAAGAGTTTTTTCACACCCCCCGCTTTACATGAAAATTAAACTTGAAAATCAGGCCATTGCCACCAGTGGTGATTATAGAAATTATTTTAAAGTAAAAGGTAAAATTTTTTCCCATATTATTGATCCTGTAACCGGATACCCCATTGATAATGGTGTTGTAAGCACATCTGTAATTGCATCGGACTGTACCTTTGCCGACGGCCTTGCAACGGCTCTCATGGTTATGGGGCATAAAAAAGGGCTTACCCTGGTCAACAGACTTAAGAACGTAGACTGTCTGATCATTGTAAAGCACAAAGACGGTAAACTTAAAAGCTTTGAATCGGATAATTTTAAAAAAAATATTTTTATAAAGTAAATTAATTTATCCTTTGATCCTGTGAAGTTCTTCTGCAAGGTTCTGTGCAGTTTTTATGTTTATGCCGGGAATAGATGCAAGCTCCTCAACCGAAGCTTTTTTCATTTTGCTTATGCCATGGTATTTTTCAAATAAAAGATGTTTCTTTTTCGGGCCTATTCCATTAATGCCGTCAAGTATAGATATCTCAGCCCGTTTTGAGCGCCGTTTTCTCTGGAATGTGATGGCAAATCTGTGGGCTTCATCCCTTAAGCGCTGTAATAAAAATAGCGCTTTTTGTGCATTGGCAAAGTTTATGGGATTGGATCTGTTGGGAATATAAATTTTATCCTGATCCTCCCCCTTATCCTGATCTTTTTTGGCAATGCCTGCAATCTGGAAACTATTTTCAAGCCCAAGCTGCTTTAACACAGCCATTGCCATGGAGATCTGCCCCTTTCCTCCGTCAACAAGCAGGAGATCGGGAAAATCCATGTCTGACCGATGATCTGAGAAACGCCGTGTCAACACCTCTGTCATGCATGCATAATCATCCTGTCCTTTGACAACACTTTGAAGAATATATTTTCTGTATTTTGATTTATCTGGGAATCCATTTATAAATACAACCATTGATGAAACAGGATCGGTTCCCGATGTGTTTGAATTGTCAAAGCATTCGATTCTTTCAGGCAAAGATGGCATATGTAAAAGCCTTTGAATCATTTCAAGGATCTGTGTTGCCTCAGCTTCTTTTGATACCAGTTTTTTCAGTTCTTTTTTCCCATTGTTTGCTGCCATTTCAACAATGCGTTTCTTTTCTCCCCTTGCAGGCACAAGGATTTTGACTTTTCTACCTTTTTTCAGTGAAAGATCATGTTCAAGAAGCTCTTTGTCATCAATATTTTCCGAAATAAGAATCTGGCAGGGAAGGAAGGCATTTTTTTCATAATACTGTCTGATAAAGGCTTCAAGGATCTCTTGTGATGTATTAAGTTCCATATCAAAATGATAATACCTTGTTCCGATAAGATTACCAGCTCTGACAAACAGTATTGTAACAACAGCTTTTTCCTTTAAATATTCACAGGCAATAACATCCCTGTCAAGCATGTCAGTTGATACTGCAACCTGCTGTTCAAGGGTTTTTTCAATTGCAAAAATAGTATCCCTTATACCTGCTGCCTCTTCAAATTCTTCATTTAATGCCCTGTCATGCATCTTTTGTTTGAGCGTTTTGACAAGTTCCGGTGCTTTTCCTTTTAAGAAAAGCACAACATCTTTTACAATTTTTTTGTATTCTTCTTCGGCAACGTTATTGCAGCATGGCCCGAGACACGCCTTTATCTGAAAGTTCAGGCAGGGCCTTGACCTGTTGTTAAATTGATTTTTTCTGCATTTGCGCAGCTTGAAAATTCTGTTGACCTTTCTTAATGTGTTTCTTACGCCATAGGCAGAAGAGTAAGGCCCGAAATACAGGGCATTATCCTTTTTGATTTTTCTTACAATTTCAAGAACAGGGTATTTCTCGGCAATATTTAATCTCAGACACGGATAATTCTTACCGTCCTTTAAAATAATATTGTACCTTGGTTTGTATTTTTTGATGAGATTGGACTCAAGTATCAGTGCTTCATGTTCAGTTGAAGTGATAATGGTTTCAAAATCTGTGATTTTTCTTATCAGCACACCTGTTTTCATGTCATGGCGGGAAAGTCTTCCTGCAAAATATGATGCAAGCCTTTTTTTAAGGTTCAGCGCCTTGCCCACGTAAATAATTTTTCCGGCTTTATCCTTCATCAAATAAACACCGGGATCAGAAGGCGCTGAATGGTATTTTTCTAAAAGTGATGAATTTATATTTTTATTTTTTTTTGTCATGTCTGCTTTTTATAGGAAATAGAATGTAACCTATTACATTTATTTAATAATTTGTCGGAATCTTTGATTCTTTGAGGCAAAATAGAATCCAATTTCTCTATTCCAGTGGGGCTATTAGTAAAATCAGAAACATTATGAATCGATTCAAACCGTTGCCAAATAAGTTCTGTTGCATGATATATTTGTTTTAGTATTTCCCTGGCAAGTT
>CAZLBE010000347.1:0-3443 GCA_964557635.1 uncultured Desulfobacterales bacterium | reverse complement strand
AACTCAGAAGCAACTTGTTTAAAATCAGTATCTTTGTACTCACTAGTTTTGAGCATAAGAGTAACCAAAGATTTAATAATTAAAAATATTGCCCCGACCGGGATTCGAACCCGGGTCTTCGGCTCGAGAGGCCGACATCCTTGGCCGGACTAGACTACCGGGGCAAACAAACAAAATTTTCAAACTTTAATAATTTTCCCAGATCTACCGAGAGTTAACTGAATTTCACCATTAAATTCCTTCACAAATCCGCTTTCAATTTTTATATGATCTCCAACCTTAACTTGATCTATTTGTTTGCCCCAGAGAGTCAAATCAACAGTTCCAGTATCATCTTTTATTTTAGCAGTAGAAACCAAAACTGAACTCCCGTATCTAGTCCTTACTTTTCTCGGCTCAGAAATGTCAACAACCTCTCCTTCAACATCAACATTCTTGTTCAAATTCCCAGCAAGTTCTTCTATCTTCATTATTAAAAGGATTGAATATTTTTGAATTAATTGCTGAACATGCTGAAATTATTCATATAAATGTACAAAAAATAATAGTTGAAAAAAGGAAACTTGAGATTGAAAAAAAGAAACTGCAGAATCACACATATTTCATAACCCGTATTTCTTTATTTTTTTATTAAGCCCGCTTTTACCTATCCTGAGTATTTTTGCTGCCTCTGTCTGCACATTGCCTGTAACTTCCAATGCTCTTTTTATCATCTTTTTTTCCACGGCAGCAAGGGTCTCGGAAAGGCCTGCATTTTCAGGTATCCCCTCTAATGGAAGATTTGAGCCCATTGTCTGCCTGAGCTTTACCGGCAGATCGGCCGGGGTAATGTACTCTCCGCCGGATAGTATCACAGCCCGTTCCACCATGTTTTCCAATTCTCTTATGTTACCTGGCCATGAATAGTCAAATATAAGTCTGGCAGCCTCTTTATTCACCCCCTTTAAATGGGATGCTGTTTCATTTTCATGGGAATATTTTTCAATAAAATGGTTTATGAGCAAAGGAATATCCTCCTGTCTTTCCCTTAAAGGAGGCAGAACAGCTTTTACAACATTTAGCCTGTAGTACAGGTCTTCTCTGAATCTGCCTTTTGCAACTTCCTGCTCAAGATTTTTATTGGTTGCGGCAATGAGACGGAAATCAATCTTTATTGTTTCTGTTCCGCCAACCCTTTCAAAGTTTTTTTCCTGTAGCACTCTCAAAAGTTTTACCTGAATACTTGCTGGAATTTCTCCTATTTCATCAAGAAAAAGTGTGCCTTTGTGTGCAAGTTCAAACCTTCCTTTTCTCATGGCTGCAGCACCTGTAAAAGCCCCTTTTTCATGGCCGAAAAGCTCGCTTTCAAGGAGTGTCTCAGCAAAAGCCGAACAATTGACCGCTATAAATGCTTCATCTTTTCTCTGACTGTTAAAGTGAATTGATTTTGCCACTAATTCCTTGCCTGTGCCGCTTTCTCCCTCAATGAGAATGCTTGCACTTGCAGGTGCTATCTTTTGAATTGTTTCATACAGTTCCTGCATGGGTCGGCTTTTACCGATGATGTTCCCAAAACCGTATCGTGAGTTTATTGCATCGCGGAGCATGGAATTTTCCTGTACAATTTTATGAATTGACAGGGCTTTCTTAATATGGGCCACAAGTGTCTCATTATCAAAGGGTTTTAAGATAAAGGTGTAAGCTCCTTTTTCCATGGCTTCCACAGCTTTCTCAACACTTCCATAGGCTGTCATTATTATAACAGGCAGATCGGGAATCATTGACCGTATCTGCTCAAGCAGTTCAATCCCGTCCATTCCGGGCATTTTTACGTCTGTCAGAACAAGGTCAATATAGTCCTGTTTTAAGATATCAAGGGCCAGAAGGCTGCTTGATGCAGTTACAGGGGTATAACCCTCGTCTTTTAGAATTTCTCCTATGATAGTGGGATAGTTTTTTTCATCATCAACAATAAGAATTTTTTCCATTGCTTAAATCTCCTTGACCGGCAGAATAATTTCCACCTGAACACCGCCTGAACTCCTGTTGGATACTTTAATTTCACCCATATGCGATTCAATAATATTTTTCACTATACCAAGGCCTAAGCCCGTCCCCATCTCCTTTGTTGTGAAGAAAGGGTTCCATATTTTTTTTAAATCTTTTTCTTTAATACCGTTGCCATTATCTTCAAAAATTAAGATGATGCTTTTATCATCAAAGAAAATGCTTATGATGATTCTGCCTCCTTCCGGCATTGCCTGAAAAGAATTTAACATAATGTTAAGAAATGCCTGGTAGAGCATTGCATTGTCAGCCATAATTTCAGGCAGATTGTCACTGAATCGCTTTTCAATTTCAAAGTTGTTTTCCCTTATTTCAGTATCAAGATATGAGATATTTTTTTCGATTATCTGTTCAACCCTGCAGGTTTGAAAATCAGGATTTCTTGGTTTTGCAAAATTTAAAAAGTCTTTTATTATGTTGTTAAGTCTCATTGATTCTTCGACAATGATAGCGGGAATGGCACTTGAGGCATCCAGCTTTTTCATTTTCTTCTGTAAAAGTTCCGCTGAACTTTTTATTATACCCAAAGGGTTTCGGATCTCATGGGAAATACCGGCAGTCATTTCCCCTATGGCAGACAGATGCTCTGCTCTTCTCAATTTTTCTTCAAGTTTCAGCCTTTCTTCGGCACGTTTTTTCAGGATTAATTCCCCCTGCCGCACCACAAAAATAAGGACGAGAAGCAGAATCCCCATGACAAAAGAACATGTGCTTATCACGAGAATCTGCAGTTTGAAAATGTCTTTGTAATTTTTTGAGAGATTCTGAACTATTTCAACCACTCCGAGAACAGGGCCTGAGATGGAAGAAAGCGGCCTTTCGGCTCTTATGGGAGCAAAAGTTACAAGCCTTGTCTCTTCAGGGAAACCCAAAAAAAGCTCAAGTGAATTGCCCTGCTGCACAAGAGTTGATGTGGATTTGCCTTTCATAGCTTTTTTATATCCGGTTCCTCCGGTATTTTTTAAACCTATTTTTTTTTTATCAAGGCTGTAGGAAATAATATCTTTCATGTCATAAATATTCACCATCTCCACGTTAAAACTGTGTATGGTATTTTTTACTACTCTGTCCATTCTTTTATATTGGTATTCCTCTCTTAGTCTTATTTTTCCATATTTAAGAACAACAGGAATGATAAACTGCAGAAAAACCTGGTGGTTGAGGTTTTCTATTAAAAGGTGAGCATAATCTTCGTTTTTTTGCTGAAGAAGGTTCTTGACCCAGTGTGCATTTATAGCAGCTATGACGATGGTTCCTGCAAACATTACAATTAAACATGTAAATGTGAAAAATTTAACCAGTCTGAATGGCCGTTTAACCTTGGTATTATTGTTCTTAAGTTCCAAATCTTTACATCCTTCAATTCCTTTAATTTTTTTAAAGAGTATATTATATTT
>CAZLBE010000346.1:0-3450 GCA_964557635.1 uncultured Desulfobacterales bacterium | reverse complement strand
AAATTCTGACAAATTATGGGTCGTAGACGCGTAGCCAATAAAAGTAATGGGTTACATTTTATTTCATATAAAACCGCCATAAGGCGGAGCGGTATTGGAATACTCTGAGTTGAAAACGGCATTGATATTTTCCAATCCATTTAATGATTTTTAAATTCTGGATTTCAAAAATTATGGATTTAGCATCGCTGATTGGTATTATTTCCGGGATATCCCTTATTGTAGGCGCAATTTTCATGGGTGGGGATATACACAATTTTATCAACATTCCAGGGTTAATGATAGTTATTGGTGGAACAGTTGCCACAACCCTGCTTAACTTTCAATTCAGGGATGTTATCGCAGCTTTTAAAGCTGCTTATTTTGTGTTTTCCAAGGAAAAAGACAATCCAAACACTGCTGTGGCAACAATGATACAGCTCTGTTATATCAGCAGGCGTGAAGGGCTGCTTGCCCTTTCAAAGGTAAAGACAAAATCTCTTTTTTTAAAAAAAGCCTGCGGGCTTGTTGCAGACGGTTCTACGGATAATGTGATAAGGGCGGCTTTGACAACTGAAATTGACTCCCTGCGGTTGAGGCATTTTATTGTCCAGGATGTTTTCAGAAAAATGGGGACATACGCTCCGGCTTTTGGTATGCTTGGTACCCTGATAGGTCTTGTACAAATGTTAAGCAGGCTCCAGGACCCTGCAAATATAGGCCCTGCCATGGCCACAGCGTTATTAACAACTTTTTACGGCTCCATTATGGCGACAATGTTTTTTCTCCCCATTGCAGGAAAACTAAAGGCAAGAACAATTGCAGAAGTCATTAATCTTGAAATCATGCTTGAGGGATCAGTTTCCATTCTTGACAATAATAACCCTGTCATAGTTTATGAAAAGCTATCATCCTTTATCTCTTCAAGGCTGAGAACTCCTTTTAGCAAGATGGAGTTTAAGAAAAGATCATGAAAAAAACCAATATTGCCGACCTTTTGATCTCTAATGATGAAGCAACAGGCTGGCTTGTCACCTATTCAGATCTTGTTACGCTGCTTCTTGTTTTCTTTGTCCTTCTCTATTCCCTGTCTTCTCTGAAGCAGGAAAAATTCATGTCAGCAATCAGTTCTATAAAACAGCAGTTGAATACAAATACACCGCTGACAGGCATTTCAGATCTTATTGAAATTGAAGATTCTACCAGATCAAAAATATCCATTGAAGACATAACAGGGCTTAAGGTAAGGCAAAATGCAATAGTTAAAAATATTGATGATTTTATTAATAAAATCCATCAAAGCAAAAACATTTCCGTTCAAACCTTAAATAATAAAATTATTATTACCATAACAGGCAAGATTCTTTTTAATTCAGGCTCAGCATCTCTTAATGAAGAGGCGCTTCCTGTTCTTGATGAAATAACATCAATTATATTTAAATATCCCGAATACATTGTTAACATAAAAGGGCACACAGATAATGTTCCAATTGCAACAACACAATTTCCATCCAATTGGGAACTGTCCGCCATCAGGGCCACAACAGTATTGAAATATCTTATTAAAAACGGTGTTAAGCCGAATCGGCTGACTGCCACCGGATATGGTGATGTCATGCCCCTTGTTCCAAATACATCGGCAGAAAACAGAGCGATAAACAGGAGGGTTGAGTTTGTTCTGGAAAAAACGGAAAACCAATAAAAAAATATTTTTCGACTTTCAAAGCTCAAGCAGGCGCAATGCCTTCCGGTATAAGCATGAAGCAATAAATGGACCTGAGATTATCTTTCTTGGTAAAAAATTAAGATTACTTGATATCAGTGCAACGGGTGTTTCATTTAAGGCAAAAGACTTCACCGCAGGAGCCCTTGACGATGTTCAGCTTGATTTAAACGATTCTGAAACAAAGAAAAAGCCGGTTCTGTCGTTAAAAATAAAAATTCTTTCAAAGGTGAACGAAACAGGTATCTGCCACTGCTGTTTTGAAAATATTACAGAAGAACAGGAAGATATAATTCATCAGTATATTTTAGACAAACAAAAAGCTGCCATAAAAAAGAGAAAAAAAAGTGATTCTTCACGTTGACATGGACGCGTTTTTTGCATCTGTTGAACAGAGAGACAACCCGTGCCTTTTGGGAAAACCCATAGCGGTTGGAGGATTGTCAAAAAGAAGTGTTGTCGCAACGGCAAGTTATGAGGCAAGGAAATTCGGGGTTCATTCCGCCATGCCTGTGTTTATGGCAAAAAAAATATGCCCTGATCTTATAGTTGTTCCGACTCAAAAGCGTAAATACAGTCTGGTCTCTCATGAAATTATGGAGATATTCAGAACTTATACTCCCTTGGTGGAGCAGGTTTCCATTGATGAAGCCTATCTGGATGTCACAGGTTGCAAACGTATTTTCGGGGATGCTGAAAAAATCGCTGTTTCAATTAATAAAAGAGTAAAAAAACAACTCTCTCTTACCTGCTCAATAGGAGCTGCTAAGGTTAAGTTTCTTGCAAAAATTGCATCTGACATGAATAAACCGGATGGCATAACAATAATAAAGCCTGAAGAAATGGAAAATTTTATAAGCAATATAGATATAAAAAAAATCCCCGGTGTCGGCGCCTGCGCCATGAAACAGGTGAACAGGCTCGGCATAAAAACCCTTGGAGATGTAAAAAAAATCAAAAGATATGTCCTCACTAATAAATTTGGGAAATTAGGAGTAAAATTGTACGATTTTTCAAGGGGAAAGGACGATTCCATTGTTAAAACAGAAGAAAAGAGAAAATCCATATCCAGTGAATCCACTTTAAGCGAGGATATAAATGATATGGAAAAAATAAAAAAAACAATTCTCTTCCATTCCCAGATTGTTGGAAAAGAATTAAGGAAAAAAGACCTTTTTGCAAACAACATTTCAATTAAACTTAAATTTTCAGATTTTTCCCAGATAACGCGGCAGAGATCATTAAATGTCCCGGTCTGCTCTTCAGCCGCAATTTACAGGGTGGCAGCACAACTTGCTGAAAATTATAAAATAAGAAAAAAAATCAGGTTAATCGGAGTCGGGACATCATCCCTTTCAGATGGCAGCAGACCTGTTCAAATGGAGTTATTCAATTTTGTAAAAGCAAAAACCGATAAATGGGAAAAACTTGACAGAACAGTGGATCTTATTTCAGAAAAATTTGGTGACGGTACTATTGAAAAAGCCTCACTTACTTAGTGCCTTACTCCTGAATTTCTGTAATAACGGCCATGAGGCCGATCTTGATTGGCACAGATTGCCTCGCGACAATAAATGAAAATAGCATAATGCCGCCCCCTGTGGGCAATGGCATTCGCTTAAGATTTGAGCCTATTCGTTTAATGAATTGCAACAATAATGCGGTCATTGGCTATGTCCCCATAATCTGCATTTTCTTTTTTTTCTCTTTTGATGCACGCCATTTAGATTCCGGCTTCATTGATTTTC
>CAZLBE010000345.1:0-3450 GCA_964557635.1 uncultured Desulfobacterales bacterium | reverse complement strand
CATTCTATTGGCTTCGCGCCTTCGGCCCTATATTTGTTGAGAGGCGGCTGGGCCACTCCAAATCCGCCTCATGGCGATTATTGGAAAGAATCTTTTCTTAACCGGAAAGATTCTTTCACTTTTACATGAAATTCTTTCACTTTTGCATAGGTGAGAGATTATACTTTTGAATTTTTTTTCTCAGGGTGGGCAAAGAAATTTTAAGAATTTTAGCAGCCTTTGTTTTATTCCATTGAACGGATTGAAGAACAGTAAAAATATGCCTGTTTTCCACTTGTGCAAGTGAATCAAAATTAATATTTCTTTCTTTCTGCAGAGTATTGTTCTGACAAGTTGTACCTTCACCATTTTGGAAAATCTGATCTGCATTTTGGGAACACTGATCTGTGAGAAGTTTATCAATGGTTTCTAAGAGGATTACATTTCCTCTGGCCTTTATGGATGCTGCAATTATAATATTTTCAAGTTCCCTGACATTGCCGGGCCAGTGATAATTTTTCAATCTTTCAATACAGCCTTTTTGCAGTGTTTTGATCCGTATTCCCATTTCATGGGCATTTTTTATCGTGAAATACTTCACAAGATCATTGATATCGTCAAGTCTCTGTCGAAGAGGAGGAATGGTTATGGTAACCACCTTAAGCCTGTAGTACAGATCATTCCTGAATTTTTTTTCTGCAACCAGCTTTGTAAGATCTCTGTTAGTGGCTGCAATAATCCTGCAGTTTGATTGCAGCATTTTTTTGCCCCCGACACGCAAATACTGTTTTCTTTCAAGAAAACCCAGCAGTTTGCCCTGAAGGTGCAGAGGTATCTCTCCAATTTCGTCAATAAAAAGAGTGCCTTCACCTGCAAGCTCAATGCTGCCTGATTTCGAATCCATGGCCCCTGTAAATGCCCCTTTTTCATGGCCGAATAATTCGCTTTCAAAAAGAGATCCCACAACGGAGGAACAGTCAAAGATAACAAACGGTTTATCACTTTGAGGACTGCTCAGGTGTATCTGCCTTGCAATAAGTTCTTTGCCTGTACCTGTTTCCCCTGTAATAAGAGCAGTGGCTTTTTTCCGGCAAAGTACACCTATTGTTTTATAAATCTCTTTCATTATTTTGCTTTTACCAACTATTTCACTCTTATTATAAGTTATTTCACTTTTATTATCCTGAAGCGCTTCGGTATCCTCATAAAAATTTATGATGGCAAGGTTCACCGTTTTTTCAAGTTCATTTGCATCAAGGGGTTTATGAATATAATCATATGCACCTCTTTTCATGGCTTCTATTGTGGTTTCCATATCCTGAAATGCTGTTATCATAATAATTTTTGATAGAGGATACGCAGGATGCATAAGGCTTAATGCATCAAGTCCGCTTCCGTCGGGAAGCCTTATATCGAGGATAACCACTTCAGGGGATAACTTCCCGAATGCCCTGACAGCACCGTCCATTGTTGAAGCGGTGTGAACCATATGCCCTTTTTCACTCATGAACATTTTAATTGATTCACGTATGGACTGTTCATCATCCACTACAAGTATGTTAACCACTTATATCTCCCGCTGGTATAAACATTTCAAATACAACACCTCTGTCCTTTGCATTAAATACTTTTATCCCGCCTTTATGGGCATCTATGATTTTTTTTACATTTGAAAGGCCAATTCCCGTTCCTCCGGGTTTTGTTGTATAAAAAGGCTCAAAAATATTTGTTGAAATTTCTTCCTGTATGCCTTTTCCATTATCTTCAATCCTGATTATGACGGATTCTTTATTTTTATAAACACCTTTTGCACTTGAAATTTTTATCCGGCCGAAATCGTCTACCGAATCAATGGCATTCAAAAGTAAATTAATAAGCATCTGCTCTATTTTAGCTTTATCTGCAGAAATTTTTTTCAGGTTCTGGTCAACATTAATTTTACAGACAATATTTTTTCTATGAAATTTTGTTTCAAGAAGCTCAACACAGGCATAAATAATATGATTTATATCCGTGAGTACAAGATTTAAAGATACAGGTTTTGCAAAATCAAGAAGTTCCTGCAAAATACCTTCAAGTCGTTCAATTTCCCTTTTCGATATGCGAAGACGTTTTCTGTCATTACCCTTTAAAATTTTATTTTTATCTAAAATCTGAAGATTCATTTTAATAGATGACAATGGATTTCTGATTTCATGGGAAAGGGACGTAGTTAATTTGCCTATATAGGCCATCCTTTCCGTTTCTCTGGTTTTTTTTTCCATCTCAACTCTTTTTGTAATATCTCTTACAATGCAGAGATTGTATTTTCTGCCTTTGAACAAAGAGGGTTTTAAATTGATTTCAGTTGGAAGATGCCGTTTATCATTTGTTAAGCGTAAATATTCAAAGGCATCGGTTTCAATGCCTTCATCAATATTTTTTAATATTATATTTTTTACTTTTTTACGACTTTGTTCTGCAACAAAAAACATGAATGAATCGGGGATAGTATAATCTGCCTTATAACCATGCATTTTAAAAAAAGCAGGATTCACAAAAATAATTCTATCCCTGTCTAAAACAAGATACCCGTCACTGATATTTTCAACAAGTGTTTTATATTGATGTTCGGATTCCTTTAATTCTGCCGTTCCTGCCGCAACATCGCGTTCAAGTCTTTCAGTATAATTTTTTAAATATTTTTCATGTTTTTTCTGAAAATGATTACTGAAACGATAAATGGTATAGGCAAGGCAGGTATTTATGGCTTCAATATTTTCACAAAGCGTTTCCTCTGGTGATTCTTTTATAAGTATTGGAATTACGATCTGCCTGTAAAGCTCAAATGCTTTTTGAACATCATCGAGGCGAAAATCAGCCTCCAATCTTATCCTTGTAATTTCCTGGATAAACTGTTTAATTTCAGTATAATCATTGTCAACAATCATACGGCAGAATGAATCACATGCCCTGCCTGTAGTCATTATTAGTTCCTCGACAGGTCTATTCGTATAATGTTCAGACACATCATGTTTGAGCTTTTTCGACCATTCAGACACAATTTGCTCTCTGTATCTGTTTAAAAAAGTTTTCCACTCAAAATTCATTGCAAAGCACCCAATAGAAATAAAAAAAATAGATATATGACAATAACTATGGTAATAAACAGAATTTGAAATATAACATATAATAATTCAGATCCGAATTCAAAGGGTAAATGGAAAATACAGACAGAAAAGATGTTGTTGCCCGCACACTGGGCATTGATAACTATTCAGGAAGATCTAAGCCGTTTAAAAAATGGCTGATTGCAGTTTGTCTTATCATATTATTTGCTGCAGCAGGCTTTTACTTAAAGTCAAATGATCAGTCCGGTGCGATTAAATATACGACAAAGCCCGCTTATAAAGGAAATATGACGATTAAGGTCAGTGCAACGGGAACGCTTGTACCAACAAATGAAGTTGAGGTGGGAAGTGAATTATCAGG
>CAZLBE010000344.1:0-3451 GCA_964557635.1 uncultured Desulfobacterales bacterium | reverse complement strand
GCGGGCACTTGAAGTACATTAGTACGTCTGCCTGCCCGCCGCCTTGCATCTGCAGTACCCTGTAAACGATTACATGTCACAGATTGACTGTAAACGATTACAGGTCACAAATTGACCACAAATTGACTGTAAAGGCTTACTATTCGCAAATTAACTGTGAACGGTTACAAAATAAGGCAGCAGATATTGGAAAATAAAAAATACATACTTGTGGCGGGCCTTGGAAAATCAGGTGTTTCAATTGCAAATTTTCTTAAGGGGAAAGGGGAAAATGTCATTGCAACGGATATTGATTCTTCAAAGGCAGTGATTGCAGAAGAACTTGAAAATAAAGGGATAAAAACTGAAATAGGATTTCATAAAAAAGAGACCTTTTTGAATGCGGAAAAAATAATAGTAAGTCCTGGGATTCCATTAAACAATAAGTATCTTGCCATGGCCGCACGAAAAAAGATTCCTGTTACAGGGGAATTTGATATTGCAGCAGAATTCATTGATATTCCGGTTATAGCTGTCACAGGGACAAACGGAAAAACAACTGTAACAACCCTTATAAGTGAAATGCTTAAAAATTCAGGATTTAAGGTGTTTACATGCGGCAACATAGGAACACCTTTTGTGGAATATTTTATGGGAGATGAAAAAGCTGATATCATTGTTGCCGAGGTGAGCAGTTTTCAGTTGGATACAGCAGGAAAATTTTCACCGGATGTGGCAGTGCTTCTAAATATCACTGAGGATCATATAAACAGGTATAAGGATTTTTCTGCATATGCAGATTCAAAATGGAGTATTTTTAAAAACCAGTCGCAACATGACATTGCAATAATAAACTGCTCAATCAAGGGAGTTGAAAAGCACATTAACGGATTGAAATCCATTCCTGTTTTTTTTGGAAGAAAAAAGACTGTACATGACATAGAGCGTATAATTTTGCCGACTCTGAATTTGCCGGAATGCACCAGGGCAAAACCGGATCCGCTTCATGACTGTTATCCGGAACGAAAAATGGCAATGATAGAATCTGATAAAATAAAGATTGAAAATTTACCGGCAAACAATATGCCAGCAAATAATTTATCAACAAATAATCTATCGGCAAATGATTCATCCTCAAATAATGGGAACGTAATGAACGTAATAGATATTTCAGGTGCAAATCTTAAAGGAGAACACAACAGGGAAAATATGGCTGCGGCATCCCTTGCCTGCCTTGCAGTTGGCGGAACAATAAAGGGAATCGAAAAAACTATTAAATCATTTAAGGGACTTGCCCATAGAATAGAATATACAGGTACAATAAATAAAGTTGATTATATTGATGATTCAAAGGCCACTAACCCTGATGCAGTTGTTAAGGCATTGGAATATTTTGGGAATAATATCATTCTTATTCTTGGCGGCAGATCAAAAAACACGGATTTTTTATCTATGGGAGAAGCTGTAAAACAAAGAGTAAAAAAGATTATTTTACTTGGAGAATCAAAAGCACAGATAAAGAATGCATTTGCAGATATATGCGAAATTGTAGATGCAGAAACAATGCAGCAGGCTGTTGATATTGCATATAATATCGGGCAGGAAGGAGATACAGTGCTTCTTTCTCCTGCTTGTGCAAGTTTTGACATGTATGAAAGCTATGCGGCAAGGGGAAATGATTTTGTCCTTAATGTAAAACAAAAGCGGCAAAGCCGCAACTGATAACTGAAACATCAAATTTGATTATGAAAAAAGAAAAAATAAAACATCCTTTTTCCAGCGAATCAGCCATTCTCTTTCCGGTTCTTCTGCTTGCCGGTATGGGAATCATAATGGTTTACAGCGCAAGTTCCGCCCTTGCCCTTGAAAAATTCGGAAATCCAAGATTTTTTATGCAGAGGCAGCTTTTGTTTTTCTTTGCAGGCTTTGGTGCAATGTTTATCATGTCGGTTTTTCCGTTTCGATTTTTTAAAATCCTGGCATATTTCCTTCTTGTGTTTGCAGTTGCCCTGCTTTGTGCCGTTCATGTACCATCCCTTGGACACAAAGCAGGTGGTGCATACAGATGGATTAAAATGGGAAATTTTACATTTCAGCCATCTGAATTTGTGAAGTTTGCCCTTATTGTCTATCTGGCATATTCCCTGTCCAAAAAACAGGATATGATAAAAGATTTTTCAGTGGGCGTTGTCCCCCATGGTATTGTATTTATAATTCTTGCAATACTTGTCATGACCCAGCCGGATTTTGGTGCAGTCATGATTCTTGGCATTATTACCTGGACAATGATGTTCATAGCAGGGGTTAAATTAAGATATCTTTTTCTGCCGGTTCCTCTGCTGATCCCTTTTGGATATTTTTTCGTTTATAAGGTCGGATACCGGATGAACAGAATTTTTGCCTTTCTTCACCCATGGGACGATCCTCTGAAAACAGGTTATCAGATAACGCATTCACTCAAGGCATTTGGTTCAGGAGGCCTTTTCGGCAAGGGTATAGGTCTTGGAATTCAAAAGCTTCACTATCTTCCCGAACCCCATACCGATTTTATACTTTCCGTTATAGGAGAGGAACTTGGTCTTGCAGGTGTAATTCTTACCCTTATCCTTTACTCGGTTATTATCTGGAAAGGAGCAAAAATTGCCAGGGATTCGGAAAATGTTTTTGGGGCACTTCTTGCCTCAGGAATTACAACATGTCTTGGCATTCAGGTAATTATCAATGCAGGTGTTGCCCTTGGCGTGCTGCCCACAAAGGGCCTTACACTTCCGTTTTTAAGTTACGGAGGAACTTCCCTTCTTGTGAATATGGCATGTATGGGGATTTTAATGAATATCGGAGCTGCAAATGCAAACCAGTAAAAAAGGTATAAAAATTATCATTGCCGGCGGGAAAACAGGAGGACACCTTTTTCCGGCAATTGCAATTGCCCAGGCCGTTAAACGGGAAGATAAATTCAGTGATATTCTCTTTGTCGGTACAGGAGAAAAATTTGAGATCAAAACACTTGAAAAATATGGGTTTGCAAATACAAAGATAGACTGCTCAGGTATAAAGGGAAAAAGCCTTAAAGCAAAACTTTTCTCTTTACTGCAGATACCTGCAGCCATTTTTCAGGCAATAAAAATAATTAGAAAATTTAAGCCGGATATTGTGCTTGGTGTAGGCGGGTATTCCTCAGGGCCTGTGGTGCTTGGTGCAAAACTCTGCAGGATTGTAACGGCAATACATGAACAGAACAGCATACCGGGCCTTACAAACAGGATACTTTCAAGGTTTGTGGATATAATATTTACCTCTTTTGAAAATACGATGGGTTTTCCCGAATCAAAAAAAATCAATTGTTTTGGAAATCCGGTTCGAAGATATGAGAGAATAAAATCAAAAGATTTTCCGGAAAAAAGTGACACAGGGACAAAGAGCAGAAATAAGGTGACGGAAATCAGAAAGGCAGAAAAAAAATTTACGATTC
>CAZLBE010000343.1:1970-3452 GCA_964557635.1 uncultured Desulfobacterales bacterium | reverse complement strand
ATATCCCCCACAGGGGGCGGCATTATACTATTTTCATTTACTGTGGAGAGGCGGCTAGGCCAATCCGGATCGGCCTCATGGCGGTTATAAAAAAAATAAGGATAATAATAAAATGAGTTTAAGAATTTACAACACATTAACCGGTAAAAAAGAGATATTTGAACCACTTAGCAAGGGCAAAGTCGGTATGTATGTTTGCGGTCCAACGGTTTATGATACAAGCCACATAGGCCATGCAAGAGCCGTTGTTATATTTGATCTTATTTTAAGATGGCTTGAGGCATCTTCATATGATGTAACCTATGTTAGAAATTTTACCGATGTTGATGATAAAATCATAAAAAAAGCCAATGAAACCGGGAAAAGCTCAAAGGAGATTTCTGAAAAATATATTGATGAATTTCACAATGAAATGGATGCCCTGCATGTAAGACGTCCTTCAATTGAGCCAAAAGCCACTGAGCATATTCAGGATATAATTGATTTCATTGATATTCTCATAAAAAAAGGTAAGGCATATCATGTGAAAGAAAGTGATGTGTTCTTTTCCATTGAGTCCTTTAAGGAGTACGGGAAGCTTTCAGGCAGAAACCCTGACGATATGATTTCAGGGGCAAGGATTGCCGTAAATGATAAAAAGAAAAACCCATTGGATTTTACCCTGTGGAAACTTGCAAAACCAAGAGAGCCTTCATGGGACAGCCCCTGGGGTGCGGGGCGGCCAGGATGGCATATTGAATGCTCTGCCATGAGCTATAAATATCTTGGAAAAAGTTTTGATATTCACGGCGGTGGAAAAGACCTGATATTCCCGCACCATGAAAATGAAATTGCCCAGTCCGAGGCTGCATTTGAAAAGCAGTTTGTAAAATACTGGGTGCATAACGGGTTTGTTAATATTAACCACGAAAAAATGTCCAAGTCCCTTGGCAATTTTACAATGGTAAAAGATGTTCTCTCAAAATATCATCCTGAAGTGATAAGGCTTTTTCTTTTGTCAAAGCACTATAGAAGTCCAATAGATTACAATGGAAACTCAATGGATGAAGTGATTTCAAGCCTTGATAAAATTTACGGCTTTCTTGAAAGAGCAGAAAGAGCAGGCATTGATCCTGACAAAATTGATATACCTTTTAAGGACAATGCAGACAGAATAGTTACAAATTCTGAAAAAAATGCTGCGGAAAATGCTGCAGGAGGATCTGACTGGAAAAATTTTGCACAAGCCATGGATGATGACTTTAATTCTGCCCGGGGAATGGCAACTGTTTTTGAGGCTGTTAAAAAGGGAAACAGGATACTGGATGAAAATGAGCCTGATTTTTCAGGTGAAGCGCTTGAAAAAATAAGGGTTGTTTACTCTGATCTTAAAAAAATGGGCAGCATCCTTGGTATTTTATATGAAAACCCTGCGGATTATTTTAAGGCAAAAAAAGAGGCAAAATTAAAGGCAACCTCACTTGATTCTGCAGCCATTGATCT
>CAZLBE010000343.1:0-1870 GCA_964557635.1 uncultured Desulfobacterales bacterium | reverse complement strand
TTGTTTTTTAAGCTTTGCCCAGGTATCCCGCAATGTTATGGTTCTGTTAAAAATCAGTTGATCAGGAGTGGAATCAACAGAATCAATACAGAAATATCCAAGTCTTTCAAACTGAAAAGTATCTCCTCTTTTTGATTTTTCAAGACTTTTTTCAACCCTGCAACGATCAAGGGT
This sequence comes from uncultured Desulfobacterales bacterium, assembly GCA_964557635.1. GTDB lineage: Bacteria > Desulfobacterota > Desulfobacteria > Desulfobacterales > Desulfobacteraceae > WGCX01. The sequence goes on along the minus strand of CAZLBE010000343.1, from coordinate 1,696 downwards.
TACAAGGGAATCCGGATTGATATTGTCCGTAAAATCATCGTTTGCTTCTTCAGGATCTGCTTTTAAAAAAAGCCTGTCATACAGTCTGACTTTTGCAGGAATAGAGTGCTGCCTTGAGACCCAGTGCAAGGTGCCCTTTACTTTTCTGCCGTCTGGTGCATCTCCGCCTTTTGTTGCAGGATCATAGGTGCAGATGATCTCTTTTATCTCTCCGGTATTATCGTCTTTTACAATCTCTTTACATGTTATAAAATAGGCATATCTCAATCTTACCTCACGGCCCGGTCCAAGGCGGAAAAACTTTTTCGGGGGATTTTCCATGAAATCTTCTTTTTCAATAAATATTTCCCGTGAAAAAATAACTTTTCTTGTTCCCATCTCTTTTTTTTGCGGGTGATTCATGGCATCAAGTTCTTCAATTTGCCCTTCAGGCCAATTTTCAATGATAAGCTTTAATGGATTAAGCACTCCCATCACCCTTGGGGCTTTTTCATTTAGATCTTCCCTTATGCAGTTTTCAAGAACCCCTAAATCAATTCTGCTTTCCTTTTTACTGATGCCTATCAACGAACAGAATTTTTTAATGGATTGCGGGGTAAAGCCGCGTCTTCTTATTCCTGCAAGGGTAGGCAGGCGCGGATCATCCCATCCATTAACATAATTTTTCTCAACAAGAATATTTAATTTTCTTTTACTCATAATGGTAAAATCAAGATTCATTCTTGCAAATTCTATCTGCTGAGGGTGGCACGGGGTATCAAGCTGGTCAATAATCCAGTCGTATAAAGGACGGTGATCCTCAAATTCCAGGGTGCATAATGAATGGGTAATCCCCTCAATGGCATCTGACAGGCAGTGGGTAAAATCGTACATGGGATAGATGCACCATTTATCTTTAGTTCTTGGATGCGCTGTTTTCTTAATCCTGTAAATTATAGGATCACGCATGTTTATATTGGGAGAGGACATGTCAATTTTTGCCCTTAACACATGGTCTCCGTCATTAAATTCACCGTTTTTCATCCTTTCAAAAAGGTCAAGATTTTCGGCAATACTTCTGTCCCTAAATGGACTGTTTTTGCCTGGAGTTGTCAACGTTCCGCGGTACTGCCTTATCTCATCACCTGAAAGACTGCAAACATATGCCCTGTCTTTTTTTATAAGTTCAACTGCAAAATCATAGAGCCTGTCGAAATAATCAGAAGCATGGAAAAGGCGGTCTTGCCAGTCAAATCCCAGCCATTTTACATCCTCCATAATGGAGTCAATATATTTTTGTTCTTCCTTTGCAGGATTTGTATCATCAAATCTTAAATTGCACTTACCGTTAAATTCCTCTGCAATACCAAAATTTAAACAAATGGATTTTGCATGTCCCAGGTGAAGATAGCCATTAGGTTCCGGCGGGAAACGTGTAGTAATCTTATTTACTTTTTTATTCTCAATATCATTAATAATTATATTCTTTATAAAATGAGCTGTTTTCTTCTCTTCTTCCATTTCATCTGCCCTTTTTCATTATTATTTCATACATTAACTCAAGAAAAATTACTATTTATCACATTAAACTGATTCGTTAAAGCAATAATTTTGCCTGTCTATTATATACTGGATATTTACCATAAGGTTTGAGTCAGTCAAAACTTTTGCCTGGATAGATGAGCTGAGCATTTTTTAAGGTAAGGCAGATCTTGGC
>CAZLBE010000342.1:0-3453 GCA_964557635.1 uncultured Desulfobacterales bacterium | reverse complement strand
GATCCGGATTGGCCGGCCGCCTATCAACAAAATACAGGGCCGAAGGCGCGAAGCCAATAGAGTGCTATCTATTTGCATTCTATTTCTTAGAAAAATTAAATGTGATTTTTTCATTCTTTAGACCAAGAGAGACTTTCCCGCCTTTTTCAAGAGAACCAAACAGAATTTCATCTGTGAGCCTGTCTTTTATTTCAGTCTGGATAAAGCGCTCTAGGGGTCTTGCACCAAATTTGGGACTATAACCTTTTTTTGACAGAAAACTTCTCACTGCAGGAGAATATCTTATGGAAATTTTCTTTGGTTTCAGCATCTGCCGCAATTCCTGCATATTTTTGTCAACTATCAGCTCCATGATTTTAAGCGACAGATGGTTAAACTGTATAATTCCGTCAAGTCTGTTTCTAAATTCAGGGCTGAAGGTTTTTTCAACGGCTTTCAAAGCCTTTGAATCAACATCATCCAATTGATCTCCAAAACCGATTTTGTTGGAGCTCATCTCCCTTGCCCCGGCATTTGAGGTCATAATGATGATAACGTTCCTGAAGTCAGCGGCCTTTCCGTTATTATCGGTTAATGTTGCATAATCCATAACCTGGAGCAGTATGTTAAAAAGGTCAGCATGGGCTTTTTCTATTTCATCAAGCAAAAGTACGCAAAATGGATGCTTTCTTATGCCATCGGTTAAAATCCCGCCCTGGTCAAATCCTATATATCCGGGAGGAGCACCTATCAGTCTTGATACAGCGTGTTTTTCCATGTATTCACTCATGTCAAAGCGCATGAATTCAATGCCCATGTTAAAACTTAACTGCCTTGCAACTTCTGTTTTGCCCACGCCTGTAGGACCTGTAAACAGAAATGAACCAATGGGACGGTTTGGAGCTGCAAGACCTGCCCTTGATCTTTTAATTGCAGTTGTAAGGCCTTTAATTGCTGCATCCTGGCCAAAAATAACTTTTTTTAATTTTGGCTCAAGATTCTCAAGATTTGTCTTATCCGAGGCCGTAACATTTGACACGGGAATTTTTGCCATTTTTGCGATGATTTTTTCAACATCTTTTGCCTTTATATTTTTACGCCTTGATGACTGGAAAAGTCTTATAAATGCACCTGTTTCATCAATAACATCAATTGCCTTGTCCGGCAGAAACCTGTCATTTATGTGTTTAGAGGATAGTTTTGCAGCAGCTTCAAGAGCCTCATCAGTATATTTAAGTCCATGGTGTTTCTCATAACAGGTTTTAAGACCCTTTAAAATTTCAATGGTTTCCTCAACATTTGGTTCTGCAACCTCAATTTTTTCAAATCTTCTTGAAAGAGCCCTGTCTTTTTCAAAATGGTTTTTATATTCCTCGTAAGTTGTGGAGCCTATGCACCTTAAACTTCCCGAGGAAAGTGCAGGTTTTAAAATATTGGAAGCATCAAGGGAGCCGCTGCTTGCAGCCCCTGCTCCTACAATTGTATGAATTTCATCTATGACAAGCAGGGCATTTTCTTTTTCTTCAAGTGACGTGATAACATCTTCAAGTCTCTGCTCAAAATCCCCCCTGTATTTTGTGCCGGCAACAAGAGATCCCATGTCAAGTGAGAAAATTTCTGCAGACTGAAGGAAATCAGGCACATCTTTTTTAAATACTTTAAGTGCAAGTCCCTCTGCAATGGCTGTTTTTCCTACTCCTGGGTCTCCCACTAAAACAGGGTTGTTTTTTCGCCTTCTGCACAACACCTGCATGGTTCTGTCAAGTTCGCCTGTTCTCCCTATAATGGGGTCAATTTTGCCAAGCTCCGCCTTTTTAATAAGATCATTTGTGTACAATGCCAGGGGGTCAGGTTTTTTTCCTATTCCAGGTTGTGCTGCAGGCTTGCCGCCTCCGGGTCCAGGTTTTGTTTTGGATGATTTAACCGTTTCTTTGCCATGGGAGATGTATTTTAAGACATCAAGTCTTGTAATGCCTTCGGCTTCAAGATAGTAGGCAGCATAGGAATCTTTTTCCAAAAATATTGAGGCCAGGATATCGCCTAAGTTTACCTCTCTTTTTTCTGCAGAACGGGCATGGCTGACAGCCCTTTGAATCATTCTCTGAAAGCCTATGGTCTGCTGGAGAACATAGTCCTTACCCTCATCCATTGTGGTCATTTTTTCTTTAAAAAAGGCATCAAGATTTTTTTTAATAGTCTCAGGATTGCCGCCGCACTGTTTTATTGTTTCGACACCTGAGCCATAGTTCAATATTGCATAAAGAACATGTTCAATACATACATATTCGTGTCTTCTTCTTTTTGCTTCCCGAACGGCAATACCGAGAGTCGTGCTGAGTTCTTTGTTTATCATGGCTATTCTTTCTCCATTGTACTTCTTAAGGGGAAACCTTTTTCCCCTGCAAGTTTATGCACGGTATCCACCTTTGTTTCTGCAATTTCAAAGGTATATACTCCGCAGATACCTCTTCCCTCTCTATGTACATTAAGCATTATCTGATATGCTTTATCAAGAGTTTTTCCAAAAATTTTTATTAGAATCTCAACGACAAATTCCATTGTGGTATAATCATCGTTATGGAGGATCACCCTGTACATTGAAGGATGCTGATTTTTTTGTTCCGGCTTTGACCGTACAGCATCTTTTTCTTTTGTTTTATTATCTGTAATGGTGCTCATTTTTAAACGCTATGCTCCGCAGCATTTTTTGTATTTTTTTCCGCTTCCACAGGGGCATGGATCGTTTCGTCCTATTTTTGCGTGCCCTCGTTTAATTGGCTGTTTTGCAAGGGAATCATCCGAGTGGGAAAAAACAAGTTTGTCCTGTTCCTGCCTCTGCATGGTATTTAAGTTTTCAGGCTCTGCAATCTGGATTCTGAACAATATTGAAATTGTTTCTTCTCTAATACGTTCAATAAGATCCTGGAACATTGCAAACCCTTCTTTTTTATATATAATCAAAGGGTCCTGCTGGGCATATCCCCGCAGGCCAATTCCCTGTTTTAACTGATCCATGTTAAGGAGGTGATCTTTCCAAAGGGTATCAACTGTCTGCAGCATGACAAATCTTTCGATCTGTCTTAATTCTTCAATGCCAAGCAGGATTTCCCTTTCCGCATATATTTTATTCGCTTTGTCAATGATTGCCTGTCCCAATTTTTCTCTTAAGTCTTGGTTTGACGAATCTTCATCAATCAGTTTTTCAGGGTTAAATTCAATATTGAAATGGCGTTTGACTGCATCGTAAATTCCCTTTAAGTCCCATTCTGCAACGGGAATTTTTGGCTGGTCAAAATCCGAAACAATTTTCCAGGATATATCTTCAATCATTCCAAGAATATCAGGATGCAGATCTGCATTTCTTAAAGCCTGTCTTCTCTGCTTGTAAATAACCTCCCGCTGCAGGTTCATCACATCGTCATATTCAATGAGCTGTTTTCTTATCTCAAAATTCTGACCCTCAACCTTGGACTG
>CAZLBE010000341.1:0-3460 GCA_964557635.1 uncultured Desulfobacterales bacterium | reverse complement strand
TAAAAAACAAGAAATTGAGGTAGGCACATGGGTTGCGGGCATAGCTCGCTTTAGGGTTATTATTGAGGCAGACTTTTGATGATTCGAAACGGTGTTGATAAGATTCTTCCCATCATATTTATTAGCTCTTTCCCGACTTCAGAAGGTGGTAATAGAAATATATCGGGGTTATCAATGCTGCCTGTGATTTCAACGGGTATGGAAACGAGTTGATTATTTAGTATATGCCCGAGTATGGGTATATTTTTGATAATGAGATCAGCAGTTTTAAAAGGCGATACAAGGCATTTAAGTTCCGTTGTTTTGTTAAGCATATCTATTTCACCTTTAAAAATAAATGTCATGTCTACTCCTTTGATAACAGCTGATTTCAGGAGAATACGGTTATTTTTAATATCGGCTTTAACTATCATTGAATTATAGGCAAAGCCGTTCTGTAAAATGTCAGGAATTTTTCCTCGAATGAACTTTGAAATATTTATAACAGAGAGTATCCTTGAGAGCAATGTAAGTCTGTATATCCTTCCTTTGGATGAAGAAAAATTGATCTTGCCGTGAAGATTATTCATTAACTGATACATGTTTCCTTCAGAGTCAAGATCAACATCAATGGTATATTGTCCCTTTATAAGTTTTTTTTTATTCAACATACATGATGTGAATTGTTCCAGGTTTCCTTTTTTTGTATATAATTTCAGACTTAGATTGATTTTATTATTTTTATCTATAATACCTGTAATACTTATACCACATAGCTTTGTGCTTTCCAGCAAAATAGTGAAAATATTATGATCTACGTCTATTTCAGCTTCAAAAGGAGAAAATACCATTGTTTTATAAATGAGACGGTTTGCTTTTATCGTAAAATTAAGTGGGAAAATTATTGCGGAATATAAATTGTTTTTATCTGATCTGTTTTTATTGTCTTCATCTGATTTGTCTTTACGGTGTATCCTGCTTAAGGCATCAATATTCAGGGTGTCCGTTAAAACAGTCAAGCCCGATTCTTCATTTGAAATTGCTATGAAGTTTTCGTTGTTAGTTAAAGCAAAAAAATTTTTAATAGTTCTACTGTCAGGGGCTAAAATTTTTTTTATGGTTCTTGTATCAAATCTGCCTTTGAAATTGAGATGGCCTTGCTGCTGACCTGTGCTGCCGGCATATGAGATGACAGCATCTGACATATTTTTATCTTTTATTCCAAGCTTCATGGAAAAATTAAGAAGTTTTTTTAAAGCCTGTCCATCCTTACTGTTATCAGTGGGAGTTTTTATTTTCAAAATTATTTCAGGCCCTGTTTTAAATAAAATGTTCCCTTGAAAATATATATTTTTATCCTTAAAAGATAGTTCTGCCTTTGAAAGAGACAGGGGAAGTGCAATGTCATCTAAAAAATCAGTTTTTACAAAAGAGGTTAATAAATCTGTTTTGTATATCTGGGTATTTATATCTGAAAATGATTTTATTTTATCTGATATTTTAAATCCAAAGGACAGTGAGCTTATCTCTTTCTTTGATTCCTTTGATTTCTTTGATGATTCTTTTCCAAGGACAATATTGCTGCATGTCCCGTTAATATCATACTGCCACTGGCCGGGGTGCATTACAGGGCCTTTAAGGTTAAATGAATTGATGTTCACTGTCCCTGTAACTGATTTTAAGGGGAAAACAGCAGATTCTATTTTTGTAAAAGAGATCAGCCACGGAAATATTTCTCCTGCAGCAATAACAGCTCTTCCTGATTTTATTTCAAGAACATTTTGATTGGTAAGTTCAATGGATGCATGCAGGTTTGAAAATTGACTTTTTCCGATACTGCCATTTAACTTGTCAATCATTATTAATGAGTTGTCAGCATAGGTAAACTTCCCTCCTTTAATGGATATTTCTTCAGGAAGGCGGGCATATAGAGCTTCAAGATTTATATCATCTGCCTGAACTGATATGGAAAGCGGTTTTTTCTTTTTAATTTTTGCAAGGGTTAAAACACCTTTTGCCCTGCCTCTTATTTTGCTGCAGAGGTTAAGTTCATGTTCTAAGTCACTGTCAGGCAGGAGCCTTTTTAAGATACCTGCAAGTTCGCCTAAATCGGCATCAATGGGAAATGTCCCCTGAAAAGGAAAGGTGCAATCTAAAAGATTTACTTTAAGTTTTGCCTTTTTAAAGGATGAGTTTCCTATTCTGCCATGTTTGACATATATATGGAGAACGCCATTTTTGACAAGGGCATTCCCCCATGTTTTATTTGTAACAAGTTTAGTTGCAGGAATGCCGATCGAGCCGTTTGTAAGTTTTCCCCTGATCAGCATATTTTTTTCATAAAAAAGTGTTTTTAAATTCTTGCCATGGAAGGAAACTGTGAGGTCATCAGCATTTCCGGACCGAACAATTTTAAAAATTTCATTTGAAATTTCATCGCCTTTAAAAAGGGCAAGGGATATTTTTTTTGTTTGGTCAACGTTTACTTTACTGCCTGAAAACTCAAGAGATGTATTTTTCAGGTTTTCGTCATTTAAATATTTAATTGATAAATCCATGGCAGGATAGTCAAGAATGAAATTTTTAAGGGTTAGCTGAATATTATTTTTTGCAACATCGATGACGGCTTTTAATTTTTTCCCTGAAATTGGAGCAGTTTTTTTATTTTTCAGTATTAATTCCGGATGCTCGCAGGTTATGGAAGCTTTTAAATGGCCTGTGGTTTTATATGTGAAAATTATTTTTAAATAATCAATTGAAAAAGATTTTATATTTTCTGCTATTGGAATTTTTGATTTTTTTGTTAAATGGTCTGCAAGAATTTTTTTAATTAGAAGAGTACCGGAAATATTTTTCCCCCTGGTATGCATAAGCGTTTTTAAATCCGGATAGAACTTCGCTGTCTCTATTATTAAATTTATTGCTTTTTTTCTGGATTTTGAATCATTGTCAGTCTTTTTTACGGTTTCCCTGTTGTTTTTTCTCCCATTTTTTCTACCATATATGTTAAATTCCGTTTTGATTCCATCTATTTTTAGATATGGTCTTGGGAAAAAATTGATAATCATTTTTCCCTGGCTTACTTTAATACCTGTTTTTTTGAGGATAAACCGGGAGATTTCCTGCTTAATATAACGGGAGTCAACCATGGATTTTACGAAAAAGGGCAGAGAAATAATAAAAATTACAAAAAATACAAGTGTAAATATCAGAGAGGACTTTAAAATTTTTCCGCTTTTTGTCGAAAACATTGGGGATATGACATTTCTTTATATGAAATAGAATGCAAATTTACAGCATTCTATTTCATGTTTTGTTGTGAGGCAATCTGGGCCAATCCAGATCCGCCTCATGGCGGTTATAAGAAATAGAACGTAAATATGATGTGCCATTTTTTTGTTTTGTTATGAGGCGATATCGGGTAAAATCAGGTACGCCTCATGGCAGTTATACCGCTACTAATTCAGGCAGTTAAAAGATC
>CAZLBE010000340.1:0-3466 GCA_964557635.1 uncultured Desulfobacterales bacterium | reverse complement strand
TCCCACGCCCTTGGACATACTTCAACGAATTCAATAAAATCGGTAAGGCTGTCAAGGGTGGATGCACTTAAAGTATGCTCCATTTTGCAGGCTTCCTCATTTGCCGTCTCTGGATTTATATTTAAAATTTTTGTTAAGAATTTAAGCAGAATCTCATGCCTGCGACGTATTTCTTTTCCTATTTCCGCGCCGGTTTCTGTCAGTTCCACAAATTCATACTTTCTGTATTTGACCAGCCTTTTTTTATCAAGATTTTTCAGCATACTTGATACAGTGGGCATTTTCACCTTCATTCTTTTTGCAATATCCTTAACACGGACAAAATCCTTTTCCTTTTTTAAATCATAAATTGCCTCAAGATAATCCTCCACAACAGATGTAAGAGGTTTCTCATAAATCATGCCGTTCTGTTCTTCTGTCATATCTTTCCCTCAATAAGTTAGAAGCTGCTAACATTAATTAGTAGCCCTAATACCACCTGCTTTAGCGCCTGTCAAGTCAATTTTTATTTTTTACCAGAAATATTGAAGTGTTATTAACAGGTGGATTTGGCCGGACACGGGCATATTCCTCAAATTCAGACGGGATGGTTATAACAGGTCGGTCATCAATAAGCCGTCGCAGGCCTTTTTCATAAATTCGGTAAGAGACCTTTGTTCCTTTTGGAACCTTTTCTGCAAGATGTGCAAAAATCTCGTTTTTTGGCCGGGCATCTGCTCCTACCATGATCAGTGACGGGTTTTCTTCAACTGGAATCGAAAAATGATCCCCCTTAATAATCTGAATATGGCGGGACAGTCCAAGTGCATCAATTACCTGTGTGGAAAAATCTGCATATTCTTCCACTTTTTCAACACCAAGGCCTTTGATGCCGTATTGCCTGTAAAGGCAGATCAAAGACATGGGCACAGGACCGCTTCCAAGAAACACCACACTGTCTTTTGGTTTAAGATTTGCGCCCTTATATTCCATGCGGGCAAGTTCAAGATAATTTTTGTAATACGGGAACCGCTTAATTTGTTCCCGGGCATCACGGGCGGTTATTATTGCCTTTGCATGGATGATTTCCATTCTGAGCCCGTTGATTCTTTTTAAGATTGCAAGGTGTTTTACTGTCCTGCAAAATTTGCTGTCAAAAAGCATTATCTCTGCTGTACGGTCATCAACATCTTTTGCAAGCAGACATTGTAATTTCTCAAAACAGGGTGAAAAACTATCATCGGAGCCGTTGAGAATCTCATCGCTTGTCAATGTGCAGACGCAATTATAAATATCCATAAATTCTTTTTTGATCAATTCCGGTTGGTATTTATTCATCTGTCAAGCTCCGCAAAAACTGTTGTATTATTGACCCTTCCAAGGGGCAGGATCTCTTTTGTAATTTTAAATCCTGCAATATCCCCGGGTTGAACCGGTTTATAAAGCACTGCCTTCATTCCGGTATATGTCCTGAAAATAACATGAAATTTTTTTTTGCGAATTTTAAGAATTTTTAAAATGGTTTTAAAAATAGAGGCCTTGGGTTCTGCAAGGGCGGCAACGAGCACCATATCCCAATTCAGATTTTCAAGCAAAAAATGATCGCCATGGATAATATTGATCATATTTTCCAGTTTCAGGCATTGAATCACTTTTTTTGACAATTTAACGGTTTCAGCACAATTGTCAATTCCAATGGACCTTATGCCATACAGACGGGCTGCTATAATTAAAGTCATGGGAACAGGACCGCATCCGATAAAAGCCAGTACGGTATCCGGATTTGCCGGCAAAACCTTAAATTGAGTTTCAACAAGGGTCTTGTACCGCGGATAAAATGGAAATGAGTTCAGTATTTTCCAGGGAGAATCCGATTCAAACAATTGTTTTGCAAGATGTGTCTCATGGATGTTGAAGAATTCGGAATAATAGGTGCGTATCAGCGGCAGTTCACGCTTTATATCAGGTTCATTTAAAATAAGCCCGGCAAGATGAGGCCCCGCATCCATATGGGCAAGGTCATCAAGAATCTGATAGAGCCGGTATAGATCTTCCGGCTCAAGTTCTGCAAGCATCTCATTGGTATATTTTTTTATTCTTTCTGCAAATCCAATGATATGGGGTTTAATTATATTGACGCTGGTATTGCAATCCTTGCAGCACCCTGAAAAATCCTGATCCTCAAGCTCGTGTTTATGGCTGAAATTAATATAATGCATGGAAATTCACCGCCTTATTTTTTACTCAGGTTTTGCTATTAAGTCAATTCAAACAAAATGGTTATTTCTATATTTATAGGTTCTTTAAACAGATTCGGCGGCGGCACAGGAAAAGGAGCTGCTTTTTTTACTGCATTCAATGCTGCTTTATTTAATATACTGTGCCTTGTATTTTTTAACAATTTAAGGTTTGATATCTGACCGTTCCGTTTAATCATAAATTGAATTTTAACCCTTCCCTCAATATGTTTTAATCTGGCTGATTGAGGATATTTTTTGCAGCTTTCAATCTTAAGCCTTACCATGTCAAAATAATCTTTTGATGTTATAAATTCCGTTGAAGCTGCCTGATTCCAGCCAGGATTCCAGCCTGAAATAACAGGGGCTGAATTCTCCTGTATGTCAGGTGAGCTTATATTTTCAACAGGTGCATTAACAGGATCACTTTTAACCGGATCAACTTTAAAGGACGGAATACGGGTTTTGTGGAAACTTATTTTTTTTATATTGCTGATTTTCGGGTCATGATGCCTTATCCTTGGCCTTGGAATTGCCCTGAAAAACGGTTTTGAGACATCACGCATTGTAAGTTCAATACAGGATAAGGCATGGGAGCGGTATATACCTGCAATGTGCATGAACAAAAACAGATGAATGATCAGGGAAATGCCAATCATAAGCTGCATAAGCCTGTTTGGAGTTTTTTTATTGATCTGCATTGTTTTAACCTTGTAAGAGGGGTGCTGGCCGAATATTTAAAAATCTTTTTCTGTTGCAAGGCAAAGTCTTGCAGCACCTGCTGCCTTTGCAAGGTCCATAACCTTTACCGCTTTATTCAGTATCACTGACCGGTCGGCCTTTACCACCACCAGCCTGTCTTTTTGCCCGCCAATCATTTTTTTTAATTCCTTAAACAGCATATCCTGGGCAACGGGTTTGTTTTTCATAAATGTTCGTCCTTCCCGGTCCACGTAAACGGTAATTTCCTGCCGGGTCTGGGGCGCTGCGGCCCTGGCCTGGGGCAGTTTGATTTTTATGCCTTCATCCACCATAAAGTTTGTTGTAAGCAGAAAATAGATCAGCAGCATAAAAACAATATCTATCAGAGATGTGAGCGGAGCCTGAATCTGGTATCCCGGTCTTTTTTTCCTGTGAACAAGCATTTTTACCTCCTGTTTTTTTATAACGACCTCATGGCCGTTATGCTTTTTGTTTTTTTGTAACGGCTTTCATAAAAATCACGGAACCGCTTTGCAGCCGGGCTTCGT
>CAZLBE010000339.1:0-3466 GCA_964557635.1 uncultured Desulfobacterales bacterium | reverse complement strand
CCTTTATATCATTATAACAAGTTCACGATACCTGCCTGTTCAAAAATAAAATTTCACAAGCCTTACATTTCACAAGCCTAATATTTTTTCAGATACTTCATAAAGTCCGAATTTGTGGATATAATCAATGTATTGGTTTTATCCAATGCTTTTTTATAAACCTCAAGGGTTCTTGAAAAAGAATAGAACTCCGGATCAACCCCGTAGGCATCGGCATAAATAGCCGTAGCTTTTGCATCGGCCTTACCTTTGATCTTCTGTGCTGTTTTATAAGCAGTCGATTTAATCAACTGCAGTTCTTTTTCCTTATCACCGCGTATATCGTTGGCCTCGCCCTTACCTTCAGCACGATATTTCTCAGCTATCTGCTTTCTTTCGGCAATCATTCTGCTGTAAACGGCCCGTCTTACCTTTTCAACATAATTAATTCTTTTTATCTTGATATCTTCAAGTCTGATACCAAATTTTTCCAGTTTGGGCTGGGCCTGGGCCATCATCAATCTGGTTATTTTGGTTCGTCCCTTCCTGATATCATACTGGGAAGCCACCTTCTGCCCCTCCTGTTTTTCAAGGGCTTCAAATGTATCCATGGGTCTGTTGGAATTTCTCACACTCTCCACAAGGCGATAGGAAGTGACAAGATTTCGCATGGAAGGCCCGATAATATCATCAAGACGTCCAAGAGCCGTAGTCATATTGTTCACAGTCTGAAAGTACTTGACAGGATCAACTATTTTCCACATGGCAAATATATCAACCCAGATATAAACTTTGTCCTTTGTGGGAACTTCTCCCGGATCTCCGTCCCAGGACTGGAGATTCTTGGGGAAATAGGTTGCCTTCTGGATAAACGGAACTTTAAAATTAAGTCCCGGTTTAGTAACGGGTTTGCCGACAACTTTTCCAAACTGGGTTACCACAACCTGTTCCGTTTCATCAACGACATAGGCCGAAGCAAAAACGGTGAATAACGCCACAGCTAATACTCCGATTATAATTCCTTTCAATTTCATCATTTTTTACCACCATTCCCGTTTAGTATCTGTCCATTCAAAGGAGAAGCAGAAGATCCTGCGCCAATATTAAGAAGGGGAAGCAGGTTCTTCTGATCGGAATCAACAATATACTTCTTCCCAAGTTTTGGAAGAATACCCGCCATGGCTTCAATATAAAGCCTTCTTCTTGTAACATCCTTTGCCTTGACATATTCTTCATACACTGAAGTAAATCTTGCAGCATCACCCTGGGCACGGTTGATACGATCCAAGGCATAACCTTCTGAATCTTTGATAACCCTTTTTGCCTCTCCTCTTGCTGCAGGAACGGCTTTGTTATACTCCTCTTTTGCCTTGTAGATCATCTGCTGTTTTTCCTGTACAGCTTCATTAACCTCATTAAATGAGGGCTGTACCGGACCCGGCACATCGGTCTTTTTCATCTCAAGGGTAACGATATGAATCCCTGTCTGATTCAACTTCATCTCCTTCTGGAGCCTCTGTTTTGCTGCAATGGCAATCTCATCCCGTTTACTGATAACTTCATTAATACTTCTGTCCCCAATAACGGTACGCATGGTTGACTCAGCCATATCCCTTAAAAGTGTCCTGATTCCCTTTACCTTAAATAGATAATTGTAGGGATTAGAAATCCTGTACTGCACTATCCACGGCACCACGGCGACATTAAGATCTCCTGTCAACATCAACGCCACTTCTAGATCCTCATTGGCAGTGGTAAACCTTTGATTGTTCGCTCCGTTAACAGTTTTAAAACCAAAAGCCTCGTTGTAAATTCTTTTAATTTTAACCTTGGTGAGCTTTTCAATCCCTGCCGGCAGTTTAAAATTAAGACCCGGCTGGCATATACGCTCGTATTTTCCGAATCTCTGTATTACACCTACCTCATCAACGCCAATTGTAAAAAAAGTTGAGCTTCCGAAAAAAAGGAGGAAAAGCACTACAATAATGATTATTCCTCCGGGAAATTTGAATTGTTTAAATTTGTTCAAAAATTCATCCATCTGTGGAGGTCGGGGTATCCCGCCGCCGCCAAAGCCGCCCTGGCCTTTCTCAAATTTTTCCTGTTTCTCTCTGAGTTTATCCCAATCCCAGTTCATAAATAAATTCCTATAGTTGCTATTTAAAAAAATTAAAGACTATCAGCCTTTTTAACAGTATATAAAATACATTAATCTATACATTTATCAAGGAAAAAACACAGGGGCAAAAGATGAAGTCGCAAACAAAATGCACATCTCTGCCTGCTGTTTCCCTAACTGTTGACATAAAGAGGCGGAAGCACAGTAAAAGTTCCGCTGCCATTTTTTATGGATTTAACCATAACACGTTTTGCCGCTGCATTTTTTTTTGTATGGATAAACCTTATCCGGTCAGGTACAATTCTGTATTGACACAAAATGCAGATCAACTCGGACAGTCGCTCTGCAGGATAAATCAAATAAAAACATCCTTCTGGTGACAAATGTTTTTTTACAGATTGAGCAAGTTCATCAAGGGACAATTCTATTTCGTGCCGTGCAATGGCTTTCTGCATGTTGGGATTAAGCCTGCCTGTGCCCTTTTTTTTATATGGAGGATTTGAAATAATAATATCATAAGGACCATTTATATGAAAAAAATCTGTTTTTCTTATATCTTTTTGAAGTATGGAAATATTTTTCTCCACATGGTTCAGGATAACATTTTTTATTGCAATTTCTGCGAGTTCTTCCTGAATTTCAATTCCTGTTATCTGAACTTTTGGATATTTTAAAGCAAGAATCACCGGCATTATTCCAGACCCTGTTCCTATATCAAGGATTTTTTGTCCTTTTTCAGGCTTCACATAATCTGCAAGAAATACAGAATCCATGGAAAATCTATACCCGTGTTCAGGCTGAAAAAATTTAATTTTTTCGTTAATTTCCCCGTTAAAAAAATGTTTATCAATGCAGACTTGCAATTTTAAATTTTATTGTCTTTATAATATTTCTGCCAATGGCTTGATTGAGGTTTTTTTTCATATCGTGCTTTAAAAATCCAAGCTGTTGAAGCCATACGGAACTTGAAACATTAATAATCAGCACTCCGTCCCTGAATGCCCCTGGCTTTGCGTTTTCCGATATTACTTCACCGACAACCTTTTCCCATATATCCCAGATCTTACTCATATCCTGATCAGATGCCGCCCTGAAATTATTAAGCGCAGTATCAAGAATCGTTTTTATATGTGTTAAATTCTGTTCCATAGGATAAGTTTTTATCATTTGAGCCGTTATTTAGTCAAGCTTTCCCAATAAAATTCCGGTCCATGGTTTTTTAGAAATACCCATGACATGATCAAAATTTTGTACCTGAATGCCTGTTGATTCAGGGCAATTTATTTTTGTAAATATTCGGCCAGCACCTCATATTCGCCCATTTTGGCCTGCTCACATAGCATCAGTATGCTTTTGCAGTCCCAAATA
>CAZLBE010000338.1:0-3473 GCA_964557635.1 uncultured Desulfobacterales bacterium | reverse complement strand
CTTAGAAAGAACAGAAAAAAGGGAGAAGATAAATTTAAAGGTCTCTACCCCGATGTTGACTGGTCAATACAATTGGATTACGCAGAGCAGATCGGTATTGGCAGCCGTGATTATGACCTTGTTGCAATGGATACACTGTCATGGAAAAAAACATCATGAAAAAAAATTCAAAAACAGGCAACTCTGTAGAACAAAGAACTTCCCCAAGAAACTATCTTGATATTTTCTACAGTGTGGAAATCACCGTCTCAGCCAAGGACCATACTTCCCAGTGCTATCAGTTCAAACTGCGGAATATTTCGGAATCAGGCATGTGCGTACTTGTCAGCGAAAAATCTGAAATTTTAAATCATCTGCAGGCCGGATCAGTTATTGATATAAAATACTGCCCGGTAAACCCAACTCATCCCCATCAAAAAATGAGGACACAAATTAAACATATCACATACGTTCCCAGTAAGAAAACTGAAGGAAAAGGGCATTACTATGTTGGATTATTGATTATGGGAAAGCAGGTACCGCCTGCTCATTAAAGGTGCTCACACCACAAATAAAATCTATAGATCTATCATTTCACCGGGGCTGTGGGGCATGGCAACGGAAAGTCTAATGCCAGAGTTTCCAATTGTTTCATTTACCGTGTTAAAAGCCTTTTCAGGGGTATTATTCTCTTCGCTCAAATGGGCAAGGATCACGTAATTTAAAGCGTCGCTTTTGATTTCTTCAAGCATGTCTGCTGCATCCTGATTAGACAGATGTCCTTTTCTTCCCTTTATCCTCTGCTTTAAATGCCATGGATAGGAACCGTTTATCAGCATTTCACTGTCATGGTTAGCCTCAATATACAAAAGATTGCATCCTTTGAGATGATCTTTAACAAGGGCTGTTACCACACCCATATCCGTTGCTATTCCAATTTTTGCATTATTGTATTCAAGGGTGAGGCCTGCAGGATCCATGGCATCATGGGAAATTGAAAAAGGATCAAATTTTATACCCCCTATCTGAAAAGCTGTTCCGCAATTAAAATACTCTATCTGATCAACTTTCCCTATCTTTTTTCCTGCACCAATACATGTTTTTTCATTAATATAAAGGGGGATATTATAGCGCCTGCTAAATATTCCGGCCCCCTTTACATGGTCTGCATGCTCATGGGTTATAACAATGGCGGAAATCGATTCAGGTGCAATGTTTCTTGATGCCATTCTTCTTTCAATCTCAACACCTGAAAGGCCTGCATCCACAAGAACGGAAACCCCACCTGCCGAAACAAAAACCGAATTACCGCGGCTTCCGCTTGCCAATGGGCAGATTGAAAGACCGCGGCACTTATTGTTTATATTATGATTCAAGGTATATTACGACCGTTTCTGCAAAAAATTGACAGGTTGAATGTCATTGTTTGTTTTTCCATTACCTCCATGAAGCGAATCCGGACAATAATCCACATCCGCCTCATGGCCGTCATTCTATTCTTCATCAACAGCCTTGAGACTCAGTCTTATTTTTCCGTCCCTTGTGATATCAAGCACCTTTACCTTGATGATATCACCTTCGTTCACAACATCCGTAACTTTTTTTACTCTGTGATTGGCAAGCTCGGAAATATGGACAAGCCCGTCAGTACCGGTTTTAATCCTCACAAAGGCGCCGAAATCCATAATTTTAACAACTTTACCCTGGTAAACAGCTCCAACTTCAGGATCAAGGCCAATATCTGACACAATTTTTGCAGCGGCTTCACCTTGTTCCTGGTTTTCTGCTGCAATTTTTACAAGGCCTGTATCATCAACTTCTATATTTGTATTGGTATCTGCCTGTATGGATCTGATCATCTTTCCTCCGGGGCCGATAATATCTCTTATTTTATCGGGATTTATCTTTACACAGATGATTTTTGGTGCATAGGGAGACATGGCCTTGCGGGGATCTTTCAAAGTTTCAAGCATGATATTTAAAATATGATGACGACCTTTTTTTGCCTGTTTAAGCGCTTTTTCCATGATGTCACGTGATAATTCCCTTATTTTGATATCCATCTGCAGCGCTGTGATACCTTCTTCCGTGCCTGCGACTTTGAAATCCATATCACCGAAATGATCCTCATCTCCAAGAATGTCAGTCAGTATAACGGTTTTTTCATCATCTTTGACAAGACCCATGGCAATTCCCGATACCGGGGCCTTAATGGGAACCCCGCCGTCCATTAAAGCAAGGGTTCCGGAACATACAGTTCCCATGGATGAGCTTCCGTTGGATTCCATCACCTCACTGACAAGACGTATGGTGTATTCAAAATCTTCACTGTCAGGCAAAACCCTTTCAAGGGCACGGCCTGCAAGATGTCCATGGCCGATATCCCGGCGGCTCGGGCCTCCGGGACGACGGCATTCCCCAACGGAAAAAGGAGGAAAGTTATAGTGCAGCATGAACTTTCTTGTTGTATCTCCGTTCAGGGTCTCAATTCTCTGCTCATCTGAACCTGATCCAAGTGTTAAAACACCAAGTACCTGGGTTTCTCCCCTGGTAAAAAGTGCGCTTCCATGGGGACGGGGTAAAATGCCTGTTTCACAAGCAATATGCCTCACCTCATCAAATGCGCGACCGTCTATTCTTTTATCTTCCTTAAGGACAATATCCCGGCTGACCTGTTTTACAAGATCTTTGAACAGAGATTTTACTTCACCTATTCTGTCCTGAAAATCCTCGCCAAGGTCTGCAATAAGTTCTTCCTTTACAATGGACAGGGTGTTATTGCGCCCGATTTTATCTTTTACCTGCACGGCTTTATGAATTTTTTCTTCTGCAAGTTCTTTGACTTTATTGAAAAGATCTTCATCAATTTCCGGAAGGGCAATAACCCTTTTTTCTTTTCCAACGGCCTGTTTCAATTCCTGCTGGATATCTATAAGGGGCTGCAAACTCTTATGCCCGAAAAATATGGCATCAATCATATCCTCTTCCGAAACTATATCAGCTCCTCCTTCAACCATGACAACACCGGTTTTTGAACCGGCTACAACTATATCAATATCACTTTTTCCCCTCTGTTCAACCGTTGGATTTGCAATGAACTCTCCGTCAACACGCCCGACCCTTACACCTGCAATGGGGCCTGCAAAGGGAATATCTGATATTGAAAGGGCTGCAGAAGCCCCCACCATGGCAAGCATATCAGGATCATTTTCTTTATCCGTTGACAGTACAGTTGCAATCACCTGGGTCTCATATGCATACCCCTTGTCAAAAAGTGGCCTGATAGGCCTGTCAATAAGACGGCATGTAAGGGTCTCTCTTTCACTTGGACGTCCTATCTCACGCCTGAAATAGTTTCCCGGAATTCTTCCTGCAGCATAAATTTTCTCCTGATATTCAACGGACAGGGGAAGAAAACTTATGTTTTCCTTTGGTTCCTATGAAGATACGGCAGTTACAAGAACAATCGTTTCTCCATACTGTACCACAACAGC
>CAZLBE010000337.1:0-3487 GCA_964557635.1 uncultured Desulfobacterales bacterium | reverse complement strand
GATTTCTTTCCCTCCAGGCCAGGGTCTCTTCAGGTGAGCCTGCAATATTTTCTATAAGTGTGCGGATAATACCGTACCATGATTCAAAATCATACTGTTTACGTGGTCTGTCATACCATTTGCGCTTAAGGACATTAAGTACCATTGCTGATGCATCCGGTGGTAATCTCGAACTGACCTGCAGGATTATGTCAATGACATCCATCCGATAGAATGTATTACGTTCACGATCATTATACCGATAATCATGCTGACAGACAACCAGAGGAAATTGAAATGAACCCAGAGCCTGATAACCAGCAAATATGATTCCCTTACCTTTATCATTGTATGTACGCGGGTATCCTGCAGGCTTATGTTTTTCTGAACGAAAAAAAACAGCTGAATCTGATGATTCCCATATTTTTTCTCCCAATAAAGGATTTTCAGGATAATAGAAACTAAGCAGGACAGTATGAAAAAGGTTTATATCTTTGAATGGGAAAATGCGCAAAACGGTATCTGTAATTTTTTTTCTGTGCCGCCAGACTTTATAAGCAAGAGACTTAAGTTTTCTACCATCAATAATTAAATCAGTTGTTACAACACTCAATTTCCAGTCACGCGATAGAACTTCAATATTCCAGTTGTGATCCCTCACCGCACATAAAGATGCAATTTTAAAACCTTCGCCAAAGTATCCAGCGTTTTCTCCAGCATCATCACGTTTGGTCGAAGCGCCAATATGTAGCAACCAGTCATAACTAAAACCAACATCCGATGATCTCATTTGCAATATTTCGTCAGACAGGGTATATGTAAATCGTTTTTTCCACTGATGCCATTTTACCGTATCATAAAAATTTTGAACAAAATCTCTTAAGACTTTGAATTTATTCCAGCATACAGGATAATCATAAATTAGATTCAGAGAAATTAATTCCATCAGCAAGTATCTCCCGAATATTCAAGGACCGAGGGCTGGATTCCGAATCCCAACAACCTGGCAAGTGCATGTTTTGCGTGGGGTTCTCCATGCACAAGGTGGATTTCTTTTGGAGGTTTTGGCATTGACTTCACCCAGTTTACAAGCATATTCTGATCGGCATGGGCGGAATAACCGGTAAGGTTGTGAATACCGGCCTTTACTGGAATTTTTTTCTCTATCATCCTTCTTCCCGGTGTCCCCTTTGACTGATAACCAACAAAAAATATATCATTGGCAGGATCGTCAAGCCCATGTTTCAGGTGATCCACAATACGACCGCCTGTGCACATCCCGCTTCCGGCTATGATGATGGCAGGTCCTTTAACATCTAACAGGCGTTTATGATCACGGTATTTTTCCACGGCATAAAGGTTTTTAAAATCGATGGGGTTGTCGCCTTGTGATTTGAGTTTTTTTGCTTCTTTGTCCCAGAAATTTTCAAGGGATAAATAAATTTGTGTAATTTTAAGGCCAAGGGGAGAATCGATAAATACCGGAATTTTTATTCCGATCCTGTCCAGCTCATATATCAGTTCCTGGGTTCTGCCAAGGGAAAATGCAGGAATATAAACAATGCCGTCGTCAGCAAGGGCTTTTCTGAGAAATTTTTTTAAAACGGCAACCCTGTTTTTTCTACCGGTATGATTCCGATCACCATAGGTGGACTCCATGATCAGAAGATCACAGGAATCGGGCGGATCAGGGTCCGGCAAAATGGGAGTATCGGTACAGCCAAGATCACCTGAAAACAGAACCCTGTATTTGTCTGAGCACTTGTCTGAGTACTTATTACCGGAGTGAGGGGAAGAGTTGTCGGACAGACTGACCATATGGGCGGGGAATTCAAACAGAATAAAACAGGAACCGAGGATATGCCCGGCATTGCACATTTTAAATGTGATTCCCTTTTTAAGGGAGAAGGTTTCATAAAGTTCAAATCCCCAGGACAGGTCATCAATCATTTTTTCCAAACGGCTAATATCTTTGTTGTTACGGCCTGAAAATGACATGGCATCATGAAGCATGGGAATCAGCAGCGCTTTTGTGGCATGGGTGCAGATGATATCGCCTTTAAATCCTGCATCAATCAGTTCCGGCACGCGGCCGATATGATCGATGTGGGCATGGGTTAAAAACAGATAATTTATTTTTGAAGGTTGTACAGGAAACCGGTCAAATGGCAGTTCAGGATCATGGCCATATGCTTTACCGCAGTCAACAAGGATATTTATGCTGCTACAGGATTTGCTGTCAGATAAGCCTTTATCCGGATCGATTTGAATCAGGTGGCAGGACCCTGTAACACAGTCTTTTGCTCCAAGATGGGTTAATTGCAAGTTGTTCTCCATGGGTATTATTGGTATTATCATTATCGCAGCATTTCACAAGGGTGATCGGTATTTGAAAATCAAAGGAAATATTTATCCATCATTTCTTCATGGGAGATACTCTCCGAAAGATCAAAATTTTGTAGCCGTGACAGTGCAAGGGCAGTCAACCGAAGATCTTCTAACTCTTCTTCCATTGCCTCGTAACATTCCACTGACATAAGAATTGCCTTGGGAGCATTATTCTTAAGAAGAATCAACTTATCAATATCCCCGGTTTCAATGGAATTAAGGGTAGCAGCCGTATTTTTCGCAAGCTTTGTTGAAGATAGAAAATTTTTTATTTGTATAATAACACCTTCATTATTATTATAATAATGAAGATTAATAACGCTCAAAAATAGATTTGTCAATCTATAAGGTAACTTCCAAAAGATAATATACGCATCCTGTTTGCTCTTTCGCCCATTTTTTTCTTGTGATAACAGGCATATAGCTCTCATCATGATTGTCATTCGATCAACAATCTGTCCCCTGGATGAATCACTTTTTTTAAGGAAATATTATTTAATTTCAGCAATGAAGCAAGGGAAAGCCTGTACTCTTTAGCAATTCCTGTTAAGCTTTCGCCTCTTCTGACAACGTGAAATCTTGGTTTCTTAATTATTTTCCAATGATGATATGCGGCAGCAAAATTTTTGTTGAAACGGTTTGCTTTGCCTTTCGGTACCAGGAGAGTGGCCTTCCCTCTATCGAGATAATAACCGCGCAATGCAGGATTGAAATCTTTTAGTGTTTTAAAAGAAATATCTGCAGCATTTGCCACAAGAATGATTGGTATTGGAAAATCAGAGGAAATATTAACCCTGTCAAAGGCAAACACAGGATATAAATCGTTTTTTTTCAGATGGAACCCGTATAAAGCCTGATTTTCAAGGATTAATTTAGCACATACAGCTCTGAATATATATCTTTGAGTCTGTAGCGGCAGGTACAGCGAAAAGAAATCATGGGTTTTCTGGGCATTAATTGCAGCTTTTAAACCATATTCACCCATATTAAATGCCGACATGGCCAGTAGATAAGAACCAAACTGTTCTTCTAACACTTTAAAATATCTGCAGGCAGCCAGGGTTGATTTAAAAATATTTCTTCGTTCGTCTATTCTCCTGTCAATTCTAAGTCCATAATG
>CAZLBE010000336.1:0-3488 GCA_964557635.1 uncultured Desulfobacterales bacterium | reverse complement strand
TTTTCTGTTATGAGCTTTGCAGTGCCTGCCATGTGTGAAGAAAAACAGCAGAATAAAATTTACGAAATGAACGATATCGTTGTTACGGCAACACAAACAAAAAATACTATGCTTGAGACATCTTCCAATATATCGGTAATTAACAGCTCTGATCTTGCTGCAATGGATGCAAAAAATATTGCAGAGGCACTTAAAAAAATTCCAGGGGTTTATTATACCAATGCTTCGGGTCTTGAACCAAAGATTTCTTTCAGGGGCACCCATATAGGTATGAGCGGCGGGGCACTTGTTTTACTGAATGGAATACCAATGAGTATGGGTAAATTCGGGTATACGGATTTTGAATCCATCCCCGTTGAAAATATTGCGCGAATTGAAGTTATAAAGGGTCCAATGTCCGCATTATACGGTGGTGATTCTGCCCGTGGAGTTATCAATATTATTACGAAGAGGAGCGGAAAGGCAGTTAAAGGAAAAATCAGCGCAATTAACGGTTCTTACAATGATCAGCGCTATTCAGCTCTTGCTTACGGAGCACATGGGAAGTTTGATTATAATATAAACATAAAAAAACGTGAGCAGGATGGTTACAGAGATCATACTTCCCTTGATAATTATTATTACAACGGTGAAATAGGGTACTGGCCATCTGACTCAACCCGTGTTGGTGCATATTTTAATATTGCCGACAAGAAGAGAAATCTTGCCAAAAAATTAACGGAACAACAAAGAGATGAAGACCCGAAACAGGCCTTAGACTACAGTAAAACCGATAATACCGATGTTATCACAGGTGTAAATTTAAAAACAGGGACAAAAAATTTTGATTTTAAGACTACACTTTACTATAAAAATCGGGATAAGGAATATAAGAACTATTTAATGGCAACATCAACTCCCTATAAGGAAAATCTAAATGAAAATGTGTATGGTGCAAGAAGCATTTTCACCTTTAAACAGCCTGTGTTTAATAGAAAAAGTCGTTTGTCTCTCGGGTTTGATTATGATTATGACAAAAGCGATTTAAAGAGAAAAAAAGCCACTTCAAAAACAATCGGAATTCCCTATACCGAATCTGATCCCAAAAAGTCCGGTGATTTCAGCCGCAGGGAGCTTGGTATTTTTTTACAGGAAGAATTTTCATTATTTAAAACCCTCACCATGACCGCAGGAGTGCGCTACGATTCCTTTGCATTTGATAATGATGCAGATTATGATTTCAGCCAGAACGGAAAATACGATTATGATAAAAAACCCGATTTTGACAAATGGAATCCAAGGCTGAATCTCCTTTATCACCCCATGGATAATTTAAGCATTTATGGAAGCTATGGAAGATCATACCGTGCTCCAAATATTTACGATTATTATGCAAGCGGGTCATATTCATCAAAAAACGCATATACCCTGAAGCCTGAGACTTTTACCCAGTATGAAACAGGTATTCGATATGCTTTTGCAAAATGGCTTAACCTTGATACTTCTGCTTTCTATATTAAAATTGAAGATATGCTTGATTCCGCCTATGACCAAGATGGAAGATACATGGGAAAGCAGAATATAGGTGAAGTCGGAATCAAAGGCGTTGAACTTGGTATCTCAGGAGCACCCATTGACTGGTTTTCCTATAGAATAGCCTATACCTACACTGATGCAAGGTATACCGATGATATTCTTGCCAAACAGGACAGAAGCACCATCGTGAATATTCACGATAACCGCCTGACAAAAATTCCGTACAATAAAATAAGCCTTGACCTCAATACCAGGCTTTATCAGGGTAGAGGCTACAAACTTTTATGGTATGTGAATTTAACCGGGCAAAGCAAATTTGAAATGGATAAAACAAATACCGACTGCTACAGCGGTTATGGACTTGTTAATACAAAACTGCGCCTTGAACATAAATCCTATGAGGCCTTTGTGGCCGTGGACAATGTTTTTGATAAGGACTATGACGGGTATGCCTATCGTAGTTATGGTAAAAATTATTATTATCCTGCTGCCGGAGTTTGTGTGTCAGCAGGTATATCATATAAATTTTAAAATTAAATAACCGCCATGAGGCGGATCTGGTTTGGCCCAGATTGCCTCACAACAAATATAGAAATAGAATGCTGCTGGTTTGCATTCTATTTCATATAAATAAAAATTGGGATAATGAAATGGTAATAGGAAATTTTTATAATGGCATTGAAATTAACAGAAACGAAAAAATAATTATAATCAAATTTCTCATGCCCCACAGGGTGATTTCCACGTGCAGGGCAAACGGAGGATTGTGTGATGATTTTGATCTGATCTATAATCACCAGTCCTGCGAACCTGCAGGGCATCTGAGAAAATCACATACACTTGCCGTGTGCGAACCTGATGTTTACCTGCGGCAAATATGCAAAATGCATGGAATTTCAGAAAACTGCGCATCACTTGGTACAGCAGCCAACATGAATTGTGCTGCGATTAAATCGGAAAGATTTCGTGATCTTGAAGTAATTGCCGTTTGTACGGGCGGTGTGGAAACCAATGCAGGACGCGCAGGTGAGTCCGCATCTTTATATGAATCAAAAGGGGAATTCAAGTCCCTGCGCAGTGAAAAACCGGATCCCTGTGGTACGATTAATATTATTGTCTGCATAAACCGGGAACTGACCCATGGCGCCATGGTAAGAGCTGTAGTAATGGCAACTGAGGCCAAAACCGCTGTTCTTCAGGAACTTAATATCGGCTCCTGCTATTCCGATGGACTTGCCACTGGCACAGGCACAGATCAAATCGCCATTGCCTGTGCCCTTACCGGAAACCCACTGCTTACAAGTCCGGGCAAACACACTAAACTTGGAGAAATGATTGGAATTGCCGTGAAGAAAGCATTAGCAGAAACACTGAAATTACAAAATTCCATGTCTCCTGAAAGTCGTTGTTCCGTACTTGCCCATTTACAAAGATTTGGCGCTGATATTAGAAGCATGAAAACAGGCATTGAAAAATTTCTTACTGAAAAAAATGCAGAACTTTTTAAAAATAATTTTATAGGTATTGATCGTGATCCTGTTACAGTTGCAGCCGCGGCCACACTGGTTCATCTGCACGATGAACTGGCCTGGAAAATTTTACCTGGAAACTGTCTGCCTGAAATTTTTTCAACCTATGGAGCGCATCTGTCTGCTGCTGTTTCCGGTAAATATGACAGGTTTATTTTTTACAAAAACAGACTAAATGAGTATAAATCACACCTTAATAATACATTAAGCCTTGATAATCCGGTATTTTTAGAATTTATTTATTTTTGTTTATCAGCAGGATTTAAGGAAAAATGGGAAAATATCTAAAGCTAACTATGCCCGCAACCCAAGTTCTATTGATTTAAAAAATTTCTTGTTTTTTATGAAAGGGTTTCAGGAGTTATGTTGAAGATTTAGTGCCTTACCCATGAATTTCTGTAATAAAAAACAAGAAATTGAGGTAGGCACTTGGGTTGCGGGCAT
>CAZLBE010000335.1:0-3507 GCA_964557635.1 uncultured Desulfobacterales bacterium | reverse complement strand
AATAGTAAATATTGTCAAAACGATCCAGTGACTTTCAGATTGTTTTTGTTCTTTAACTGTCTGCTATTTCCCTTCCCCTGTCAAATGCTTTCATATTTAAGGGGATCACTTTCTTTTTAGAAGCAAAATTGTCTTTGACACATTGTCTTAGAATATCGATATCCACCATGCCGCTTTTGGCTGCAAAGGCACTCAAAACAATGATATTAGCACATCTTACCGTCCCGAGATTTACGGCTTCCTCATTGGCTGGCACAAGCAGTTCTGAAACATCGTCCCTTTCCGATCTTACCGGGATAAGGGAGCTGTTTATCACAACAATGCCGCCGGGTTTTACATTGGGGGCAAATTTTTCAAGAGACGGACGGTTCATTGCCACAAGATAAGTGGGGTTTTTAATAATCGGTGAACCAATACGTATGTCGCTTATTACAACGGTGCAATAGGCTGTTCCACCCCTCATTTCAGGGCCGTAGGATGGTACCCATGCCACCTCAAATCCCTGTTTCATGGCCGCATAGGCAAGCAGTTTTGCGCTGAGCAGAATACCCTGACCGCCAAAACCTGCAAACATTACTTCTTTCTGCATATACTCCTCCTAAGATAACTTTCACTTTCTGAGATATTTTTATGCTTTTCCAAAATATTTAGATTTTAGCATATCCTTGAAAAAGAACGGGATATCCTGTTTTTTATTCCTCTTCAGGAGTTTTAAACTCACCGAGTTTATAATAGGGAAGAAGACTTTCTTCCGCCCATTTTAATGATTCAAGAGGAGTTTTGCCCCAGTTGGTGGGACAGATACTTACAAGTTCCACAAAGCTGTAGCATTTTCCTGCAACCTGGTATTCAAATGCTCTTTTAATGGCTTTTTTTGCCTTTTTAATATATTTGGGGTTGAGAAGGGTCTGTCTTTCAATATACCCGGGAGTTTCAAGGGTTGAAAGCAGTTCACACATTTTTATGGGCATACCGGTTGTTGTAACATCACGTCCCATTGGAGATGTGGTTGTTATCTGTCCCGGCATAGTGGTGGGAGCCATCTGGCCTCCGGTCATTCCGTAAACGGCATTATTGATAAAAATTGTTGTGAATTTTTCTCCGCGGTTGGCAGCATGGACGATCTCTCCCATGCCGATACTTGCCAGATCTCCGTCCCCCTGGTAAGTAAACACAATAAGATCAGGTCTTACCCGCTTTATGCCTGTAGCCATGGCAGGAGCACGTCCATGGGCTGCTTCCTGAAAATCACAGGTAAAATAGTTATATGCCAGAACAGCACATCCAACGGGCGCTATTCCAACGGTTCTGCCCCTTATTCCTAACTCATCTATGACTTCCGCCACAAGACGGTGGGCTATGCCATGGGTGCATCCCGGGCAGTAATGCGTATAGGAATCGGAAAGTGCTTCCGGTTTTGAAAATGTTTTTCCCATTATTTAAATTCTCCTTGGCACATATTATTTGTTAATTAACGCCATGACCTGCTCCTCAACCTCTTCGGGAGACGGAACATTACCACCGCACTGGCCATACCATGAAACCGGTCTCTGCCCTAAAACGGCACGTTCAACATCCTCAACCATCTGCCCCATGCTCATTTCAATACTTATAACAGCCTTGCAGCTCTGTTTTATAGCTGCATCATGGACAGCCTGTAAAGGATAAGGGAAAAGGGTTTTAGGCCTGATCATGCCTATTTCAATCCCTTTGACCTTCATGTTATCAATTGCAGTCTTGCACACCCTGCTCATTGTACCGTAACTTACTATTAAAACCTTGTAGTCTTTATCTGTATTGTAAGCCTCAAATCTTATCTCTTCTTTTTTCATTCTATCATACTGGGCTTTTAAAGTAAGATTATGGTCGTTTAATTCTTCCGGGTCAAGGTACAGGGATTTAACAATGTTTTTTTCCTTGCTGCCCCTTGTATCCATTCCGTTTGTTGCCCAGGCATCTTTATTTGAAGGCTCAATAGTGGAATTATCTGGAAATTCAACAGGTTCCATCATCTGACCTATGAGTCCGTCACCCACTATCATCACAGGGTTGCGGTATTTTTCAGCAAGGGGAAAAGCCATCATTACCATTTCAACAATTTCCTGAACTCCGTCCGGTGCCAGAACAAGCAGTCTGTAATCACCGTGTCCGCCGCCCTTTGTGGACTGGAAATAATCGCCCTGGGAAGGAAGGATTCCACCAAGGCCGGGGCCTCCGCGCATTATATTTACAAACACTGCCGGGCATCTTGCACCGGCAATATAGCTGAGCGCCTCGCTCATCAGACTTATTCCGGGGCTTGAAGATGTAGTCATAACTCTTTCACCGCATGCTGCAGCTCCAAAAATCATATATCCAACGGCAACTTCACTTTCTCCCTGGACAAAAACTCCGTTGACCTCGGGCATGCGTTTTGCCATGTATTCGGCAACTTCAGTCTGGGGTGTAATTGGATAGGCAAAATAATTCAGACAGCCGGCCCTAATTGCTGCTTCTCCAATAGCTTCATTTCCTTTCATTAAAATCTTGGCCATTTCTTCTCCTTGCAAATCATGCAGCAATTTTTTCTGCTGTTTCTTTAATTGTTATAGCTACATCAGGGCACATGATACAGCACAATGTGCAGTAAATACAATCCTCGGGACGAGCCTGAAATGAAGGGTAATATCCCCTTGCACTGACGTGATCTGATAATTCCAGAACATTTTTCGGACAGACAGCCACGCAAAGCCCGCATCCCTTACATCTTTCGCTATCAATAATATGTTGATATGCCATAATAAACTTATTAACTCCTTGTAGTTTTCCTCTTCCACGGAGGAACAAGATACCTCTCAATTGGTAATACAGGACAATCAAATTTTTTTAGATCAAGTTCGGGAACAAGTGAAGTTTCCGCAGTAATAAACTCAACCTTCAGGCCTGTTTTTTCTGACAGATCCTGTATCAGTTCATAACCCTTATAAATAATTTCCGGTGTTGTATCGTCTATTAAATTTGCATTACTTACAATACCGGTTACCCTAAGCTTTGAAGATGCTTCAATTTCCTCTTTGATTTTGATACACCCTTTCACGTTTTCTGTAAAGGGTCTGAACGGATTTATCACCTGCACCATGGAAACTTTTCTTTGACGCAGGGAATCCTGCAGTGCAGCAATAACCATCACCCCTGAATCATCTCCGCCTGCATCAAGAATGGCGAGATCACATGAAGACTTTATCATACCAGCAACGGCAGGTGACAAAATCGGAAGATCGGCATTCATATATTTTTCCTCTGGCAAAACAATATTAATGCCTGATGCTCTGAGCATTTTTCTTGTTTCCCTGATTCTGAAATATGGATTTACAAGATCTAAGTCCGCAATGCATACATCAAGTCCTGCTTTTTTTCCGTTCAAAGCAAGGTTAACTGCTGTTTCTGTTTTTCCGCTGCCGTAATTACCTGCAATAACAACAACACCTTTAAGTCCGATATCTGACAAATTACCCCCTGCATACGTAA
>CAZLBE010000334.1:0-3511 GCA_964557635.1 uncultured Desulfobacterales bacterium | reverse complement strand
TTGCTCCTGGTGCTGCATAGGTTTCATAAACTTTTATCAGATCTTCTTGTGGTGTACCTGTTGTTTTGGAAACCTTGTCAAGGTCATACCGGCTGTAATGTTTTTTTAAAAGTTGAAAAACACTGCGTTTGTTTTTTAAGGTAAGGTCTCTTACCGGAATTCCCTTTTCATCCGTTTTAAATGCCCATTTTGATTTGTCATACCATCCAAGGACAGGTCCTTTGTCGTTTTTATGGTATCCTGCAAACAGACCGTCTTTAAAACCGTATTCCTTCCCAAGGATAAAGGAGGCATTGGTATAGTTTGCCGTGTATTCCTCGTTGTACAGTTTTTTATCGAGAATGTATTTTATCATGCCGCCAAGAAAGGCGATATCTGTTCCGGAGCGCAGGGCGGTGTAAATATCAGCTTTTGATGAAGTCCTTGTGAAACGGGGATCCACACTGATCAGTTTAGCACCTTTTTCCATTGCTTTTGTAACGTATTTAAATGAGATGGGATGATTTTCAGCTGCATTGCTGCCCATGATGAGAATACAGTCACTGTTTTTTATATCGATCCAGTGATTTGTCATTGCACCGCGTCCAAACGACTCTGCCAGAGCCGCTACAGTTGCGCTGTGTCAGATCCTGGCCTGGTGTTCTATATACACAAGGCCAAGCGCTCTCATCAAACCCTGATAAATCCAGCATTCCTCATTATCCATGGCAGCACTGCCAACAGATGCAATAGTTGTTGTACGGTTTACCATCTGCCCCTTTGAATTTGTTTTTGTAAAATTAGCATCACGGGTTTTTTTTATCCGCTCAGCGATTTTATCAAGCGCAAAGTCCCAGGAAACTTTTTTCCATTCTTTGGAATAGGGCGCCCTGTACATGGGCTCTGTAAGCCTGTTTTTGTTTTCAGTAAGCTGACTTAAGGCTGAACCTTTGGAACAAAGAGAACCCCGGTTGATGACATGATCCGGGTCACCTTCAATATTTATAACCCTTCCGTCACCCTTTTTGCTTGTATGCACAATGGCGCCGCAACCCACTGCACAATAACAGCAGATGGTTGTAGTCTCCTTTGCATATTTTGTTTTAAGCATTGAGGCATGTGCCCGGGCAGGCTTAAGACTAAAGCCAAGGCTTGCCACAGCAAGTCCGGTAGCAGTAGCTCCGGAAATCTTGATGAACTTCCGCCGTGTTACATTCATAGGTATGCTCCTTTTATTATAATGTTTGAAAAATACAATCCAGGCATTGTTTATTACAATAATGCCCAAAATGCCTCAGAAATGACAAAAAATATTTATATCTGGTTTCCTGTATCATAGAGAGGTTACTAAAAGGTTACAGTAATAACTTATACTATATTGCAACAAAATCAAATCAAATCAGGGCGAATCCAGATCCTCAGGGCAAATCCAGATCCGCCTCATGGCAGTTATGGTGTATGTAAGATTTTGCTTAACATTCTGCATTGTGACTTTATTCATTGGATGAGTTTTTTTTAGTGCCTTACCCCTGAAACCCTGTCATAAAAAACAAGAAATTTTTTAAATGGAACTTGGGTTGCGGGCATAGCTCACTTTAGATTTTACTTGACTTTAAAATAGATGGCACGTAAGTGTATTTTTTTTACAGATGTCCGGGGTATTTAAATTTTTATTGATAAAAACAAAATATTACAGTCACTTGTGATGGCCTTAATTTAAAAAAATGTGACCGTTACGCTCGATTATCAAGTTTTTTTAGTTAAAACTCTAAAGCCAACTATGCCCGCAACCCAAGTGCCGATCTCAATTTTTTGTTTTTTATTACAGAAATTCAGGGGTAAGGCACTAATGTACTTAAAGTTCAAAGCCAACGCAGCAGGTGCAGTGCTTTGTGAACGTTTAAAGAAAATTAAACCTGCAGTTGAATAATGCCGTAAAGGTAAATAAAAAATGATTACTGAAAACATGCCGGGTAAAATGGCTGTTCATATTATAATGTGTTTTATATGTTTCATTATGTCAGGCTGCGCTGTTGTGGGACCCGATTATAAGACAATAACTCCTGATGTCCCTTTAAACTGGCATTCCGGCCTTGCTAATGGTTTGACATTATCCCCGGGTCAGGATGATCACATGGCTCTGGCACAGTGGTGGACTTTTTTGAAAGACCCGGTTCTTGAGCAGCTTGAACAGGAAACCCTGAGAAATAATTTAAATCTGAAACAGGCTTTTGAAAAAATAAACGAGGCAAGGGCTTTAAGGGGGATATCTGTTGCAGGTCTTTTTCCCGTACTTGACGGGAAAGCTTCAGTTACAAAATCACGCTCAAGTGAAAATGCCGGTACAGGAACTGAAAGTAATTTTTACAGGGCAGGACTTGATGCAGGCTGGGAACTGGACCTGTTTGGCGGAGTGCGTAGAAAAATAGAAGCTGCCGATGCTGACCTTGAAGGATTAAAATACTCTTATGAAGGTGTAATGGTCAGTCTCACTGCAGAAGTAGGTTTAAATTATGTTGATGTCCGTACTTTTCAGGCACGTTTAAAGGCTGCACAAAGCAACCTTGCTGCACAGCAGCATACTTTTGATCTTAACCAGTCAAGATATCAGGCAGGACTGATTGATGAACTTGCAGTACAGCAGTCTCTTTACAATCTTGAACAAACCCGGTCTCTTATTCCTCAATTGAAAAACGGGCTTTCAACGTCCATGAACCGTCTTGCGGTCCTTATTGGAAAAAAACCCGGAAACCTGGAAAAAAAATTATACACGGTTAGATCTGTTCCACAAATACCACTCAGTATTGTCGTTAAAGTCCCTGCCGAGGCCATGCGCCAGCGGCCTGATGTCAGGCAGGCTGAGAGGGAATTGGCAGCAGCAACTGCGAGAATCGGAGTTGCCAAGGCAGATCTTTATCCAAAATTTAGTCTGACAGGTTCCCTAAGTCTGGAATCAATGACTATGGGGAATTTATCAAAATGGGGCAGTCATACATTCAGTGCAGGACCATCAATCTCCTGGAATCTTTTTGATGCCAATGCTATACGTCGTAATATTGATGTGCAGGATTCACGGACAAAACAGGCATTAATTCATTATAAATCTACGGTTCTTGATGCTCTTGAAGAGGTTGAAAACGCCCTTGATGCCTTTGCAAGGGAACAGGAACGGCGCAAAGCTCTTTTTCTTGCAACCAGGGCTGCAAACCGTGCAGTTGTGGTGGCAGAGGACAGTTTTAATGCTGGGCTTATTGATTTTTCAAATGTGCTTGATGCCCAGCGTTCCCTGTTGTCATTTCAGGATGAACTTGTCGTAAGTGAAGGCAATGTAATAAGTGATGTTATACGCCTTTATAAAGCCCTCGGCGGAGGATGGAGTTCAAATGATCTTCAGGGCCGAAGCAGGAAGACCGGTTCCGACAGCAGCAAGAATGGCAGTTCTTGTATAATTAAATAAAATATAACTGCCATGAGGCGGATCCGGATCAAAACCCAGCCACCTCTAAGAATCAAAGATTCTGACAAATGATGA
>CAZLBE010000333.1:0-3513 GCA_964557635.1 uncultured Desulfobacterales bacterium | reverse complement strand
TGACAGGAACTATTCCCACCCTGATTTTTGTTCTTTTTCAGATGACATTTGCATACATCACTCCTGCGCTTATAATAGGGTCCATTGTTGGAAGAATGAAATTCTCATCCTGGATTGTATTCACAACATTATGGGTAACTTTTGTTTATTGCCCTGTATGTTACTGGGTATGGGGCGGAGGCTGGATGGCAAAAATGGGAGCTCTTGATTTTGCAGGAGGCAATGTTGTGCATATAAATGCCGGCATTGCGGGACTTGTACTATGCCTCGTATTGGGGAAAAGAAAGGGATATGGCAAAGAGGCTATGTTTCCTTCAAGTGTTACACTGACAGCGCTTGGTGCAGGTCTTTTATGGTTTGGCTGGTTTGGGTTTAATGCCGGAAGTGCTCTTGCTGCAAACGGAATCGCAGCTTCAGCATTTTTAACTACAAATACTGCAGCTGCAATGGGAGCGCTTGCATGGATGTCTGTTGAGTGGATTCATAATAAACAGGCCACAGTTCTGGGAATTGTATCAGGCGCAGTGGCCGGTCTTGTGGGGATCACTCCTGCAGCCGGATTTGTAACGCTTTCCGGTGCGCTTGTTATCGGGCTTGGAGCTGGTATTATAGGCTTTTTCAGTGTAACAGTCCTGAAACATAAAATAGGATATGATGATTCACTTGATGCATTTGGCGTACATGGTGTCTGCGGAATGTGGGGGGCTATTGCAACGGGTTTTTTAGCGTCTCCCGCTGTAAGCCAGGGAGCAGCCGGGTTGTTCTATGGAAATCCAAAACAGGTGTGGATTCAGTTTATATCCATAGTTGCAACTGTTGGATTCAGCGGGATTGGCACTCTTGTCGTGATATACATTACAAAATTGTTGACAAATGGCATCAGAGTGGACAAAGAATTTGAAGCAGCCGGTCTTGACCAGTCAGTACACGGTGAAAGAGGGTTTGAGATAGATTAAATGGTTCTATTTTTACTTCACAAGAATCACTTCACCCGGATATATTTCTGATTTTTTGTTCAGTTTGTTCATTAACCTGAGTCTGCTGACAGTTGTACCGTATTTTTTGCTTATACCATAGAGGGTTTCCCCTTTTTTAACAGTATGAAATATTGAAGATTTTTTTTGTATTTTTTTATGTGCTTTTGGCCTTTTGGCCTTATGGGTAACAGATGTTATTTTTTTAATTTTTGATTTTGTAACTGTTCTTCCGGTTGTGGACCTGACTTGTCTGTTGTTAATTTTTTTAGACAGTGCTGCAAGCCTTTGTGTTATGGTGTCAAGCCTTTTTGTCAGAGTATCGAATTTAACGGAAAGTGCAGCCTCAACCCTTTCAACCCTGGATTTATATAATTCAATAGAATGGTTTGCTGCCAAAGGAGCAGAATTTTCTGATGAACGAATACCTGTTCCCTCTAATTTTTCTTTTTGAATAATTGTCTCAATATCTGTAATCCTTTTTTCAAGGGATTGAAGCTGTAAATTCTTTTTTGACTCGTTGGACTTTTTATTAATCGATGGACTGAAAAAGATAAAAAAAACTATAAGTGTTACAAGGCCTGCACCAAGCAGAATAAGAGAAAATTCATTTTTAAACATGGTTCTGCCGGCTTTACGGTTCTTTTCTCCTGTATAGCCAGATTTTTTTGTATTTTGTTTGTCTTCTATAGAATCATTCGTGTGCGATGCCTGTTTTTTTTTCTTATTCATCGATATACTCCTTTGAATGCAACCTTTAGTGCCTTACTCCTGATTTTTTGTCACAAAAAATAAGAAAGTAGTGATATGGTATCAGTTATCACTTGTTAGTTATCAGTTGTCAGTAAAAGCATATTGATTCTAATTTATTTTTCTTAGAATCGAGGAGAACCCCCAAAATCTTTAATATTTTGAACATGTTTTTTATAAGAAATTCCTGTTAAGCACCTTAAATTATACGAGGTGGCTCCGCGCTTTAGGCCCTTTTTTTGCTGTGAGGCCACCTGAGAGTCACCAGATCAGCCTCGTGGCCGTTTATATAAAATAAAACGTAAACCATTACGTTTATTTCTAAATTTGTCAGAATCTCTGATTCTTTGAGGTGACTGGACAAATCCAGATCCGCCTCATGGTGGTTATACAAATCTGCATATAAGCGTTAAGACTTATTCCATACTGCCAGGTCCTTAAATTTCAAGATACCCTCCAATGCTGACAACTGACAATTGACAACTGACAACTGACAACTGCAGCTTTGCCGCTTTGGAAATATATTTATACTTTAAATCTTATATTTAAAATGTCTCCATCTTCAACAATATAGGTTTTGCCTTCAACATATAGTTTGCCCTGTTTTTTAAGTTCCCGCTCAGACCCGTATTCCATCAGTTCATCATATTTAATAACCTCGGCTCTTATAAATCCCCTTTGCAGATCAGAATGAATCACTCCTGCTGCTATGGGAGCAGCAGAACCCTTTTTAACCAGCCATTGTCTGACTTCATCTTCTCCCACTGTGAAGAAAGAAATAAGACCTAATGCTTTGAGACACAGGCGGGTCAGCATACCAAGGGCTGTTTCTTTTATGCCTAACGCCTCTAAAAATTCATTTTTTTCTTCCTCTGTGTCAAGGAGTGCAATTTCAGATTCAACTTTGGCAGAGACGATCATGTCCTCCATTTTTTCAGTTTGGCACTGGTCTTTAAATTTTTCAAGAAGAGAATGGTCTGCAAGATCATCTTCCGATACATTAAGTGCGAGAAGCATCTGTTTTTTAGTGATAAAGGGATAACTTGTTATGAGAGCTTCTTCATCGTCAGAAAAATTAAAAAGTCTTAACGGCTTTTCCTCTTCTAAAAATTTCAGCATTTTTTCCAGCAGGATAAGTTCTTTAAGCTGTGTTTCATCTTTTTTCTTTTTACCAAGTTCTTTTATACGCTGGATTCTTTTTTCCACAAATATCTGGTCATGTAGAATCAACTCCGAACTTACCATTGATGCATCACGAACAGGATCAACTGATCCTTCAGGATGATATACGGCATCATCTTCAAAACAGCGTACTACGTGGCATACAGCATCCATATCTGCAATATCCCTGAAAATTTCTCCCGTGGAAATTGTTTCCTGTTCCATTTTCGGCAGAAGAACAAGGTCGATTCTTGCTTTCACCTCTTTTTTCGGGGAATACATTTTAACAAGTCTGTCAAATCTAATATCCAGGATATCTGCTGTTCCAGGCACAGGTTTCTTAGCTTTTGCCTGTTCTTTGACTGTTGTTTGTGTAAGAATCTGAAACAGGGTTTTTTTGCCTGTCTGGGGAAGACCGATGATGCCAACTTTCATATTATCATAAATCCTTTTAAAATATTCAATGTTCTGTTTGTTTGAAGCTTGAATTATTTTGCTTAAAAATATATTAATTATATCAAACTTAAACGTTTAACAACAATTTTTATTTATATGAAATAAAATGTAAACCGTTACATTTTATTGGCTACGCGCCTTCGGCCCATACTTTGTCAGAATCTTTGATTCT
>CAZLBE010000332.1:0-3534 GCA_964557635.1 uncultured Desulfobacterales bacterium | reverse complement strand
GGATTTGCCCGCCAACGCTGCAGGTGCAGTGCCCTGTGAATACTTACAAATGAGGTTTATCATAAAAAAAATACAAAGAAAAGCCGGAAAGCTTTTTAAAATGTTTGACTCACAAAGAGTTGCGGAATATAAGTAAAACAATTATGCAGCGCTTTAATTCTTTTTTCATAAAATCAGGCTTGATACTGATAGTATCCTGTATCCTGGTCACTGTTTTTTTTATTGGCATCAAAGGGGTTATGGCTGATATCCCTAAAAATGATTCTGAAAATCGTTCTGTTATTCAGGTTGTGAAATATCACCAGAGAACGGAACCTGTACCTTCTTCCATTAAATATATATCATGGTCAGATGTAAAACTGCTTGATAACGGTCTTTACAAGGTCACGGTAATTTTTAGCTGCAGAAACAGATTTAACAGAAAACTTATTAAAAAACAGATCATCCTGATGGATGAAACCGGAAAAATAATCAAGAAAATGGATTGCAGGTGACTATGAATAAATATACTTTACTTGGGCTTTTTTCATGGCTTGCAGCAGGATGCACTGCCGGATTTCAGGGGATAAAATCTTTAATGAACACAAATTATGTATGGCATGATATTACCCTGTGGGATTTAAGCAATAGTTACATTCGAAATATTCCCAATTATGTTCATATTGAATCTGTTCATAATGCGCTTCAGTTTATCATCCGTGATTTTGCTTTATACCAGCTGTTAGCCGCAGCAGGGCTGATTTTTTTTATCATCGGCAATTTTTTAAAAAAATGATTTCTTCTTGGCCTGATTCTGCAGTAAAGCTTGTGGCTTCAGCCAGAGTGATGACTATTGCCACATATTCTTCGGGAAAAGGGCCATGGTCCGCTCCGGTTTATTATATTTTCAGGAACAATTTTTTTTATTTTTTTTCTAAGTCCAAGTCAAGACATATAAGTGATACTATAATGCAGGTTGAAAATTCCAAGGCATGCTCCATGGTCAGCGCCTCGATATTTTCCGATTCTACTTGTTTTCACAATATTAAAGGACTGCAGATGGCAGGGGAAATAGTGCTTATTCCAAAAAAAAAGCAAGCTGTTGCAGCAGCAGCTGATTATATAAAAAAATTTGGGATAAATACCGGGCGGCAAAATGGACTGAAGTTTATTGTTCAGCATTTTCATGCCACTTTTTACCGGTTTGTTCCTGAAACAGTTTTTTTTATGAATAACTATGCTGAATTTGGTTTTAGAGAAGCATTAAATAAATAATTTATGCTATGAAATTTAAAAGCCTCAGACAATGTGTAAAATTTCTTGAAAAGGAAAATGAACTTGTAAGGATATCCCATGAGGTTGATCCTGACCTTGAAATGGCGGAAATCCACAGGCAGGTGTTTCAGGCAAAAGGACCTGCAGTTTTCTTTGAAAAAGTTAAAAACAGCCCTTTTCCCGCTGTGTCCAACCTGTTTGGAACCTATGAAAGGGCATTAAAAATTTTTGAGCCGGAGCTTGAAAATATTAAAGCCCTTGTCAATTTAAGATCCGATCCTTTTTCTTTTCTTAAATCTCCCATAAAGGGGGTTAAGGCGATGTCGTGTTTAATTCATGCGCTGCCTTTGAAAAGGAAAAGTGGCCCTGTGCTTGAATGCTGTACATCGATCAGTAAACTTCCCATGATACGCTGCTGGCCAGAAGACGGGGGAGGTTTTATCCTGCTGCCCCAGGTTTTTTCCCGTGACCCTGAGTTCAGGAGCATAATGAAATCCAATATTGGGATGTACAGGATTCAGTTGTCAGGCGGAGATTATATTCCAGACAGGGAAACAGGGCTCCATTATCAGCTTCACAGAGGCATTGGAAATCACCATGCAAAGGCATTAAAAATTGGAAAACCACTGAGAGTGAGTGTATTTGTGGGAGGCCCGCCTGCACATACGCTTGCTGCTGTTATGCCCCTGCCCGAAGGAATGCCGGAAATATGTTTTGCAGGGGCTTTAAATTCAAGGGCTTTCAGGTATGGTGTCAGATCAGACTCCGTTGTTTCTCTTGATGCTGATTTCTGCATAACAGGCAGGGTTATACCGTACAGGACAAAAAAAGAGGGTCCTTTTGGAGATCATTTAGGGTATTATTCCCTTGAGCATGAATTTCCTTATCTTGAAGTTGAATCGGTATTTCACAGAAAAGATGCTGTATGGCCTTTTACCGTTGTGGGACGTCCTCCCCAAGAGGATTCGATTTTTGGAAGGCTTGTACACGAAATTGCAGGAGATGCTGTTTCCGTTGACATTCCAGGGGTAACTGCCGTCCATGCCGTGGATGCAGCAGGTGTGCACCCTCTGCTCCTTGCAAAGGCAAGGGAAAGATATGCTCCCTATGAAGAGACAAAGCCAAGGGAACTTTTAACCCATGCCAATGCCATTCTTGGATTTGGCCAGCTGTCCCTTGCGAAATATGTCCTTATCTGCGCCCATGAAGATGCCCCGGATCTTGATATTAAAAATGAGATGGAATTTTTTATTCACCTTCTTGAGCGAATTGATTTTACAAGAGATCTTCATTTTCAGACGCAAACCACAATGGATACCCTTGATTATTCCTCTGAAAAGCTTAACCGGGGATCAAAGCTTGTTATGACCGCTGCAGGAAAAAAGAAAAGAGAACTTTTAAAGGAAATTCCTGTTGACCTGTTTCTTCCCCTGCCCTTTTCAGATCCTGAAATTGCATGTCCAGGAATCCTTGTAATTAAAGCACCGCCTTTTATAAATTATCGAGACGCAGCAAACGATATTCAAGTTCTTAATTCTGCGTTTAGCCGCAACAAATCGATAATGCAGGGATTCCCCTTAATTGTGCTTGCAGATGATTCAAAGGATGCTGCTTTAAAGTTCTCAAATTTTTTATGGACCACATTTTCAAAATCCAATCCCTCCCACGATGTTTACGGGGTTGACAGCTTTATAAAATTTAAGCATTTCGGGTGCAGAGGATCTTTGATTATTGACGCAAGAAGAAAGCCTTTTCATGCTCCATCCCTTGAAGTTGATCAGAAAATTGCCGAAAAGGTTAAAAAACTCGGACTTTATGGCGGGGCGCTTCATGGTATTATATAACGGCCATGAGGCTGATATAAAAAAATATTCATAAAAATCAGGGTAGATATTCGGCTTATAATGTAAATGTTTGGAGAGTGCCTCATATTCGTCCATTTGGGACTGCGTAGCATACTAATGCTATGTGAGCAGGCCAAAATGGGCGAAGATGAGGTGCTGGCCGAATATTTACAAATCAGGAAGGTAATTTATGGAAAGTAAAAAAACAAAAATTTCAAGAAAAATAACCGGGCTGGAAATTTTTTGTCATATCTGCGGATGTGAACTGCCCTTAATGCATCCACATATCATGCTTGAAAGATATGATGAAAAGGGAAATGTTATCTGCGAAGAATGTTATCAAAGCCTCTGTGAAAAAAAACAAGGGAAATAATAAAATTATTAAACTCGATTATCAAGTTTTTATCGGTAATTATTTGGCCGCAGATTTACACAG
>CAZLBE010000331.1:0-3535 GCA_964557635.1 uncultured Desulfobacterales bacterium | reverse complement strand
TTGACGGAGTTGCCTATGTGAGATTTGCCTCTGTTTACCGTGAATTCAAGGATATTGGTGATTTTATGGAAGAATTAAAAAGTCTTATTCCTTCAAACACTTAAATGTCCAAAGCGGCCAACCCAGATTTGCCTCAAAAAATCAAAAATTCTGACAAAAAAATGAAATATTAGCTGTAGTTCGGTATCAAAATATACGGAGGATGCTTTATTATCGATATGCTTTTACTGACAACTTATAACTTATAACTGATAACTGACAACTGATATTAGATGAGCATAAAAATGAATGATTCCGATTATATGAAACTTGCTTTAAGCCTGGCTGAACAGGGAAGGGGTTATACTTCTCCTAATCCAATGGTGGGTGCTGTTGTTGTAAAAAACAATATGGTTGTTGGAAAAGGATGGCACAGGGGTGCAGGCCTTGCACATGCAGAGG
Organism: uncultured Desulfobacterales bacterium; assembly: GCA_964557635.1. GTDB lineage: Bacteria > Desulfobacterota > Desulfobacteria > Desulfobacterales > Desulfobacteraceae > WGCX01. The sequence goes on along the minus strand of CAZLBE010000331.1, from coordinate 3,094 downwards.
TTGAGGCGATAAATGATGCAGGTGAAAAGGCAAAAGAAGCAGACATCTATGTAACTCTTGAGCCGTGCAACCATTATGGAAAAACGCCTCCATGTACGGAAAAGATAATCAATGCCGGAATCAGGCGCGTTTTTGTGGGAGCACAGGACCCGAATCCATTTGTTGCAGGAGGCGGAATCGATTTTTTAAGGAAAAACGGAATAGAAGTTAAAGAAAATGTATGCAGAAAAGAGGCTGAAACCCTTATTGAAGATTTTATATGGTATGTTAAAAATGATAAAAAACCGTTTGTTATCCTTAAATGCGCTTCCACATTAGACGGAAGACTTGCAACATCTACAGGAGATTCAAAATGGATCACCAATGATAAATCCAGGGCCTTTGTACATAAATTAAGGCATGGTGTAGATGGTATAATGGTGGGAAACGGGACTCTCAAAAATGATAATCCATCTCTCACCGCAAGAATCGAAAATTTTGATACAAGGGATCCCAAAAGAATAATCTTAGATACCAACCTTTCCATTGATTTGACTTCAAATGTTTTAACCCAAAAATCAAATGCGGTTACAATCATAGCAGCTTCAGAAAATGCTCGGCCTGAAAAAAGAAAACAGCTTGAAGAAATGGGAGCGATTGTTATTTGTGTACCTTTAATGACTAAAAAATGTAAAAATGACTCAAATTCAGAAAAAGAAGAAACCTCTGACAATAAAATTTTAAGTAACATTGCAATGCTTGACCTTGAATTTCTCCTTGATAAGCTTGGCTCCATGGGAATAATGAGTCTTTTAATCGAAGGAGGTGCCACATTGATCCACTCAGCCCTGATGGGAAGACTGGTAAATAAAGTTTTCTTTTTTATGGCACCCAAGATTTTAGGTGGTGATGACGGTGTGCCAATATGCAGGGGAAAAGGCCATAAATTTATGAAAGATGCTTTTCAATTACATAACCTTGACTTTATGAGATTTGATGATGATATTCTCATTCAGGGTTATTTAAAATAACCGCCATGAGGCGGATCTGGGAAAAAGTAAAATATGTTCACGGGAATTATTGAAGGCTGCGGGACCATAAAAAAAATACTGACCCATGGTGAAGGTAAGCGACTCTCCATATACAGTGATTTTGATCTTTCAGGCAGTAAAATAGGGGATTCAATTGCAGTAAACGGGGCATGTCTCACCGCAGTGAGCCTGAACAAAAGGCTGTTTGAGGTTGATATGGCCCCTGAAACAGTGGCAAGGACAAGCTTTAAACACCTTTCTTCAGGTGCAAGGGTAAATATTGAAAGGGCATTGAGACTGTCCGACCGTATTGACGGACACCTTGTATCGGGTCATATTGACGGTACCGGAAAAATAGCATCAATAACAAACAGGAGCAATGCTGTTATTTTTTCCATTGAACTTGATATGTTGCTTGCATCTGAAATGATTGAAAAAGGCTCCGTTGCTGTGGATGGAATAAGCCTCACCATTAACAGACGTTCTGACACTGATTTTGAAGTAAGTGTTATCCCCCATACCGCAAAGGTAACAACGCTTGGATCAAAAGCTGTTGGGAATGAGGTTAATATTGAAACCGATATGATAGGAAAATATGTAAAGCGATTTCTTCAAAAAGCCTCTTTGTCACAAAATGAAAAAACAGATAAACATAAAAAAGATATTACCATGGAAATTCTCGCAAAAAACGGATTTCTATAACGGCCATGAGGCCGATCATTAAAATATTTATTTAAAACGGAGTATTGATAAATGCCGCATATTACAATTGAAAAAGCCATTGAAGATATAAAAGCAGGACGTATGGTTATTCTCGTGGATGATGAAGATCGTGAAAATGAAGGTGATCTTACAATGGCTGCCGAAGCTGTTACACCTGAAGCTATAAATTTCATGGCAAAATACGGAAGGGGACTGATATGCCTTTCCATGACAGGAGAAATGGCTGACAGACTCGGACTTCCAATGATGGTTGAACATAATACATCCCAGTTTGAAACCGGATTTACCGTATCCATAGAGGCAAGGCAGGGTGTGACAACCGGAATTTCAGCAGCGGACAGGGCTACCACAATCCGGACTGCAGTGGCAGATGGTGCAACTGCTGCCGATCTTGTAAGACCGGGTCACATATTTCCCCTGCGTGCAAAGGACGGTGGTGTTATGGTCAGGGTTGGACAAACAGAGGGTTCAGTTGACCTTGCAAGACTTGCAGGACTTAAACCTGCAGGCACAATCTGTGAAATCATGGATGAAGACGGTACAATGGCAAGAATGCCTTCCCTTGAAAAATTCAGCGAAAAACACAATATAGGCATATGCACAATTGCAGACCTTGTTGAATACCGCATGAAAAACGAATCCTTTGTTAAAAAAGCTGCCGATACAGTTATACCAACGGCATTTGGCGGTGAATTCAGGATAATGGCCTATGAAAACAGCTTTGATAATCTTACACATATTGCCCTTGTAAAAGGTGAAATAGATTCTGAAAAACCGATTCTTGTCAGGGTTCATTCCGAGTGCATGACAGGTGATATATTCGGCTCCATGCGCTGTGACTGTGGAGATCAGCTTCACAAAGCCATGGAAATGATGGATAAGGAAGGATGCGGTGTTGTCCTTTATTTAAGACAGGAAGGCAGGGGAATAGGTCTTGTAAACAAACTGAAAGCCTATGAACTCCAGCGACAGGGATGTGATACAGTTGAAGCAAACCTTAAGCTGGGATTTAAACCTGATCTTAGAGATTACGGTATCGGTGCACAGATTCTTGTTGACCTTGGTGTAAGACAGATGAGACTTTTAACCAATAATCCAAAAAAAATGGTTGGACTTCAGGGTTACGGTTTAAGTATTGTTGAGCAGATTCCAATTGAGATTGAACCTAACGAATACAACAAAGGATATCTCCAGTGCAAACAGCTTAAAATGGGACATCTGCTTAATGTATGCTAATGAAATAAAATGAAACGCTCATAATTAAAGATGCCTGTAGATTTTCAGATAATTACTCGATTTTAAAATTTAGCACAAGGCTATAAGGCAATATGGGCCAATATAGATCGGCCTCATGGCCGTTA
>CAZLBE010000330.1:0-3541 GCA_964557635.1 uncultured Desulfobacterales bacterium | reverse complement strand
ATTAGGTTTTACTACGATTCTGGCCATCATTATTGCGACTGCCAGCAGCCTTATCTATTACTATTTTGATAGCAAAGACAGAGTAGTGGATGATACTATTCAATTGGCAAAAGTAAGCGGTAAGAATATTGCAGCTTCATTAATGTTTTATGATAAAGATTCTATTCACACCATTTTGGAACCTATCTTACTTGATAAGGACGTCAAATCTATTAAAGTATTTGATATTAACGGAAATTTATTCACATCTATAGGCAAAGAGAACATAGCGAATACTGCCTTTACCAGCTCAAAATTAGAACCCCAGGCATTAATTTCTAAAAAACTTCGGGTTATTATGGACATAGATAACATTATTGTTATAACAACAATTAATCATGCCAACGAGGATATTGGGTTCTTAGAATTAAATATTGCCTATAAGCTTAATAAATACTTTACAATAGCAATTGGTGCTGAAAACTTATTTGATGTATATCCTGACAGATGGGGAGATACCGGTGTACCCTACCCCTTATGCTTCATTTTTATAAGAAATAGAATGAAAATCTTTACCCCTATTTCATACTTTGTTGTGAGACGGGTCTGGGTTAGAATCCAGATCGGCCTCATGGCCGTTATAAGAAATAGTGGTCATCCTTCTGAACAACATATGTTATATTAACTCTGGAAATAATTTTTTATCAATAGAAAGTATGAAAAAATTTAAAAATTTATCAACAGTGAATTACGTTTCAGGTCTTTTATCAACGAAAGGCGAAGGATAATATATACTTGCTATTATTTTTCGATAAGTGATATAAAAAAAAATGAGCTAAAATAAATTAAATACAAAAAACTACAACCACTTAAATCAGCAGTAATATGAACGAAAATACAGATGAGTATGACAGTCCATGGAAAGAGGGACTGGAAACATATTTCAAAGCATTCATGGAGTTCTTCTTCCCTGATATTGCAATGGAAATTGACTGGACCAGGGGGCATCAATTCCTTGACAAGGAATTTCAGCAAATTGTACGTGATGCTGAAACAGGCAGGCGATATACAGACAAACTTGTCAAAGTATGGTCACTTCAGGGAAAACAATTTCATGTAATGATTCATATAGAAATTCAAAGCGATAAAGATATTGATTTCCCAAGGCGAATGTATGTTTATAATTACAGAATTTTTGATAAACGTTTTCTGCCGGTTACAAGTCTTGCGGTTCTGGCAGATGAAAATATGTCATGGAGACCTGACAGCTTCAGCCATGAGCAGTGGGGATGTAAAATCAATTTCCAATTTCCAATGGTTAAGCTCGTAGACTATAAAGATAAAATTGAAACCCTGATCAAACAAAAAAATCCTTTTGCCATTATCACCACTGCCCATTTAATGACAAAAGCTACAAGAGATGACCCCGCTGCAAGATATTCCTGGAAATGGACAATTACAACTGCACTTTACGAAAAAGGATTTTCAAAACAGGATATCATGGACATCTACAGGCTTATTGACTGGCTCATGATGCTGCCTGAGGATCTAACAAAAAAATTTACTAAAAGTTTAATAGATTATGAGAAGGAAAAGAAAATGCCATATATAACAAGTGCGGAAAGAATCGGAATTGAAAAGGGAATGGTATCCGAAGCAAGGGAAATGGTCATTGAAGCCCTTGACTTCAGATTCAGGAATAATGTGCCTGATGATGTTCATAAAAAAATAAAAGCTTTAAACAACAGGATACTCTTGAGAAAACTTTTCAGAACCGCCCTGGAGAGTGAGGATATTGATGAATTTATGGCACAATTCAATTGATTTTTGCAAAATTTTTGTAAGACGTGTCGGTTCATGTCTTCATTCCTGACTTAGAAAAATAAAGGTACGTCTCTTTATCAGGATGTATCGGCCTGGGCAAAGGGTTGTCAAATCATCTGAATTCAGGATATGGGTGTAAAATTACTGATCGAAACAACGGCAGTATTAACACGAGAATAATAAGCTTATTTTTTACCGTGAAAATACTAATGATAGAATACAATAATAGATATGTCCCCGACGAATCACAATCCCATCGATGGGATATGGGACTCATCGAAACGGATACTCCCTTACGGGCAGCAGTTTCTCAATTAAATCCCGGCAAGTAAATTGCCCGCATTACCACCGAGGATTTTTTTCTTATCCTCTTCCGATATGCCTGAAGCGTCAAGGTCCTTGTAATATCTTGAAGGCTTTAGAAGTGGAAAATCCGTACCAAAAAGAATTTTATCCATAACCCCTATATCCTTAACAGCCATGTACAGTGCAGGATCGTACAGAAAAGGAGCTGCAGCAGTATCATACCAGATATTCTTTAAAACCTCTTTGGCCTCTTTCCTTAATAGATTGTAAAAAAGTATGCCTCCCCCGAGGTGGGCAAGCACAATACGGTTTTCAGGGAAAGCCATGGCAAGGTCGTAAATCTGATCCATGGTCACAGGGGTTTTCCCGGGATATTTGTGTCCCACAGATTCATTTGTATGAATGGAAACCGGTAAATCCCCCGATTCTCTGCATATATCCATTACAGGCTTTAACAGGGCAACGGCATTTTTATCAATTCCGGAAAGATAAAAGGCAAGCTCACCAACACCTGAAAGTCCTGCATTTATACATCGTTTAGTCTCATCTGCGGCCCCTTCCCAGTTCATATCAAAGCAGGCAAAGCCTTTTAATCTGTCGGGAAATTTTGAAACAGCTTCAATTACATAATCATTGTTTAATTTTGCAAGATCCCCATTATTCCATGGAAAACCAAACACAACAGACATATCAACCTTCTGATCATCCATCACGGAAATCAGCTCTTCCGCTCCCACAAGTTTTGCTTTTGGAGAATTATAGAGAAGCTTAAATGCAGGTTCTCCGTGAAAATAATTTTCACGGTTCAAGCATATCTCTTCGGGAAAAATATGAGTATGAAAGTCTATTATCATTGTTACTCCTTTAATTTTCTAATAACATTTTCTTAACCCCGACCGCAGCTAACAATGTGTAATCTGAAGGTTATATATTTTATTCAAATCAATTCTACAACAGCATCATAACTCCAAAAACAAAAAAATCAAAGGTAAATCATTACGTTTATTTCGTAATTTGTCAGAATCTTTGATTCTTTGAGGCAATCTGGGTAGTCAGAGGAAACTGGTAACAAAAAACATGAGATAAGATTATAAAAAGAAGTTCAAAGATGCATCGCTTTCTTGTATCTTGTTTCTTGTTTCTTGATACCAGCTCCGCCTCATGGCGGTTATAAAAATTTAATTGACAAGGCAACCCGCCTGCCATAGAATGCCACGGTATCATTTTTAATTTGGTACAAATTTAATTTGACATCCAATTTAACTTTGGCAACTCCAGTATAATTTTTACTTTAGCAGCCCCGACGCAGGTGTCTAACTTTAAAATTCATCTTCAGACAAAAATAAAGACAAAAATAAAAACTATTGAAACCAACATTTTCCATTCCCAATATAAAATTGTTCATCGACTTTAAGATTTTTTCTAATTCCAG
>CAZLBE010000329.1:0-3541 GCA_964557635.1 uncultured Desulfobacterales bacterium | reverse complement strand
TGTCAGTTATCAGTTGTCAGTTATCAGTTGTCAGTTATCAGTTGTCAGTTGTCAGTTGTCAGTAAAGGCATATCGATACTGATTTTTCTTGTTTAGTGCCTCTTACCCCTGAATTTCTGTAATAAAAAAATAAGAAATTGAGGTAGGCACATGGGTTGCGGGCATAGCTCGCTTTAGAAATAAGTTCCAAATAACATGACCATTTCAAAATCAATTCGCTAATTGTAAGCGTTTACAGGGTGCAGTTCCCTGTGAACAATTTTTTTGTTTTTTTGACAGAAATTGAGAAACAGACATTGTTTAATAATTGAAAGCAACAACTATACCGCTATACATTATTTTGCATAACCGCCATGATGCGTATCCGGATTCAAGTCCGGATTTGCATCACAACAACAGTAGAACCAGGTTGTGTCATTTTAAAAATATTTTAATATTTATCATGAGTATTTTATACCCACATGGATATAGCATGATGTGTATATAATATCCAATAATCATTTATATTCATTGTCAGAAGTTTTATTGATACCTGATATTATTTATTTACAATTCAAAGAGTTATAAATAATATCAAAGGGTGGCACACTGATTGCAAAATTTTGTGACATATTGTTCAAGGCGTCGCGGCCCTGTTTTAAATAAGTAATTCAAAAATATTGAGGGAATTAAATTAAAAATTATTATTAAAGGAGTTTATTATGAAACAAAAAAGTTTTACATTTACACTGGTTCTGGCTGTACTCGTCATTACTTCTACATCTTATGCATGGGGTTTCTGTGGATATTTTCAGGAAGATCCTGACAGAGTGTATACCTGTGATCCCGATACTCAAAATTCTGGATTTCATGGACGTGGAAGAGGGTATCATGGTATGGTTTATGGACGTCGTTACGGAATGGGACAGGCAAATCACGGTATGGGAATATTTTCATGGCTCACAACAGAACAGCAGAACAAACTTAATACGCTTCGTCAGAAATTTATTGATGAAACAGCGTCTGCCAGGACAAAATTGATAAAAGAACAGCAGATACTGAGGAAAGAGATGACATCATCTCAGCCTGATAGAAATAAAATAAAACTGCTTGTTAAGAAAATTTCAGGGTTAAGGGAAACTTTAATGGAAAAACGTATTAATTTCAGGCTTGATGCCCGCAAAATAGCACCTCTCATTGGTAATGCCGACAGAAATCCTTGCTATCGCAGCAAAATATACAAAGGGGTGGAAGGATCTTTTTAACGGTTATGAGACCTGTATGGTCTGGCCAGTATTTACCTCAAATAATCTAAGATTCTGACAAATTATGGGCCGATTTGGATCTATTCCGAATCGGCCTTTAATATATTTGAGATTGCTATCATACTTTTAATAACGGCCATGGGGCAGATATAGGTACTCTCATCCGGCCTCACAACAAAAAAAGGAATTTTTATAATTATAGATGCTTTACAAAAGTTTCATATAAAGGTATAAAAATAAAGAGATTTATGAGTTTGTTTTTTATATGAAATAAAATTCATCTGTTTATATTTTAGAATTTAAAGGTGGAGGAGGATATGAAATGATTGTAACGTTTCTTGCAGCATCTGGTGTGTTGATGATTATTGTTGGTTTGTGGTTTGGTATTTACTATTTTTTAACGCCCCATGTTAAAGAACCCGACGGCATGTCCCATGTTACAGGAACATGCGGTGATACAATGGAACTTCGCATTAAATTTAAAAATAATAAAGTGGAAGATATCTCGGAGTGGACAGACGGATGCATTTTCAGTGTTAACTGTCTCCATGCCGCAGCAAACCTTGCCAGAGGGAAAACCCCCGATGAAGCTCTTGATATTGACTATCAGGCAATTCAAAAAGTAATCGGAGGGCTTCCGAAAGATCACATGCACTGCGCCACTCTTGCTGTTGCCACATTGAATGAAGCGGTGAGCAATTATATGAAAAAATTAAGCGGCGGAAACGAATCCATACCAGATGTGTCACGAATAGATAAAGGTCCTGCATCAAGGCATAATAAAACTGACATCAAGGCTGCCTGATAAAATTGTCAGTAACTGCTCACAGTTAAGCTGTGAACTGTAAGCGTTTGCAGGGTGCTGCAGATGCAAGGCAATTTTTATTTAACGGCCATGGCTAAAGGTCTCTGCTATACCTTTCTGCCACAAAAGTTCCGCTTTTTCCTCCTGATTTTGTCTTAAGATGAATATCGGAAATAACCATGCCCCTGTCATAGGACTTGCACATATCATAGATTGTTAAAGCTGCTATGGAAACAGCGGTAAGGGCTTCCATTTCAACGCCTGTTCTTGCCTTGAGCGATGCCTCTGCTTCAATTAATACGGCATTGTTTTCATGGTCAGGAAAAAAATCAACACTTGCATGTGTAATATTAAGCGGGTGACACATGGGTATGAGATCAGATGTCTTTTTTGCAGCCATGACCCCTGCTATTCTTGCAGCTTCAAGTACGTTCCCCTTTTTTACAGTACTTGAGGTTATTTTCTCAAGGGTTGATTTTTTCATTTCAATTTTTCCGCAGGCTGTTGCAACACGCTTTGTTATATCCTTTTCAGCCACGTCAACCATTCTGACTCTGCCTTCTTTGTCAAGATGTGTAAAATCAGTCATTATTATTGTTTTTTCCTTTTTTTTAACGATCCGTTCATCACGATTTTTTTATAAGAAATAAAACGTAACACATTACTTTTATTTCATGAATTGTTTTTTTGAGGTTATTTTTGTTTTAATTGTATCTAAGGTATAGGTTAAAGTTTCAATTACGTTATCCCTGATATCTCCTGCAACAACTATATACATGACATCTTCGCCAACTTTCAGCGCTTTGTTTTCAATGATTTCAACCTGAACATCAAGAATTCCCTTTTTGGCTTTTTGTGAATCAATTAATTTGTTCAGTTTTTCATGGTCAACTATTATGGAAAGCCCTGTTACTTCCTGGCCTTCCCTTGTTGTTTCTCTTACAACACCGTTATGACAGAGAATCATCCCGACTTTATGGTAATCAGGATTTGCCTTTACTTTCTTTATCATGGATTCAATACTCATAATTTTTCCTTTATCTCGATTATCAAGTTTTTTAAATTTATAATGTCCGATAAAAACTTGATAATCGAATTTATGTTTTATTTTTTATCTTCAACGTGCTGTTATTTTCCTGACCAAACAAAGACAGGTTTATATCAATTTTTTTTTGGATGTAATCTATCGTCTGCTCAGTTACACCGGCAGTTTGTGCATGATATGACCAGTTTCTTACAGCCACCATCACCTGTTCAATACAATCGTTGATTTTGTTCATTCTACATCAACACCGTTTTTTTTAAAAAACGGTCCATGAGAAGTAACCCCCAGCCATCCGGTAATGAATCATCAAATAAACCAAATAGAGGCCCGAAATTTCTGTCTGTGTGTTCATGAAGACCCGGTTCAGGTGGCAGCTTGTCTTTTTTTGATTGATGGAGAAAAACATTCAGCTTTTTCACAGGGTTCCCCTTTTGGAAATTTGGTTTT
>CAZLBE010000328.1:1854-3542 GCA_964557635.1 uncultured Desulfobacterales bacterium | reverse complement strand
GTAAATTTTGGACAGTGCTTCATATTCGTCTATTTGGGACTGTGTAGCATACTAAAGCTAACTATGCCCGCAACCCAAGTGCCTGTCTCAATTTCTTGTTTTTTATTACAGAAATTCAGGGGTAAGGCACTAAAGCGCTGCAGATGCAAGGCGGCGGGCAGGCAGACGACTTAACTCATTTACTTCAAGTGCAAAGCCAACGCTGCAGGTGCAGTGCCCTGTGGACGCTTATCTTTAATCAAACAAAGCATTGATAAATAATTCAGCGTTAAAATCTTCTATATCTTCAATTTTCTCACCCACACCTATGTATTTTAAAGGAAGATTCATACTATTTGCAATGGAGGCAACAATTCCTCCTTTAGCTGTTCCGTCAAGTTTGGTAAGGGCAAGGGCTGTAATGCCCACAGCTTCATTAAACATCTTTGCCTGGGAAATTGCATTCTGGCCGGTTGTTGCATCAAGAACCATTAAAATCTCATGGGGAGCACCTTTAAGCCTTTTTCCCACGGAACGTTTAATCTTCTTTAGTTCTTCCATGAGATTTTTCTGAGTGTGCAGTCTGCCGGCAGTATCTATGAGAAGAACATCAACATTCCTTGCAATGGATGCTTCCACACCGTCAAAAGCTACAGCAGCAGGATCTGCTCCCTGCCTGTGCTTTACAATGGAGGCGTTTGATCTGTCTGCCCATATTTCAACCTGTTCTATGGCAGCTGCCCTGAAAGTGTCTGCAGCAGCTATAAGTACTTTTTTGCCGGCAGATGTATATTTCATGGCAAGTTTGCCAAGGGTAGTTGTCTTGCCTGTACCGTTAACTCCAATAACCATTATAACATAAGGTTTTTTTATTTGATGGGAATCTGTGGGATCTGATTCTTTTGGGGGACCGGATTTTTTCGGGAAAAGAGCAATAAGTTCTTTTTTAAGTGTATGTTTCAATTCCTCGGGGCTTGATTTTTTTTTGATTTTTTTTGAAATTTTCTCCATGATATCCATGGTTATTTCAACACCAAAATCAGAGCTGATAAGAATTTCTTCAAGCCTTTCAAAAATATCTTCATCAGATTTTCTGCCACTTGAAAACAGCTCATTAATATCCGTGGTCAGGATTTTTCTTGTTTTTGACAGGCCTCTTCTCAATTTTGTCAAAATACTTTTTGAAGGCCTGTTTGATTGCTTTTCTCTATTTTTAAAAAGATTCAACGCCAATTTTATTTTTTTCCTTTTCAAATTAAATTGTTTCATGGAGAGTATTACCTTTTTATCCCGAGATAATCAAGGGCTGCACTTAATAAAATTTTACATTAAGTTTTCAAATTGAGATGGAGAAAAAAATATTGACAACCCTGCAGGCAATGATATAAAGTCTATTACTTATTTTATCATTGAATTTTGAATAGAGGCGGGGACCTTAAATGGTTTCCTTTGTTTTTTTGGGAAAAATGTATGGGATTTTTAAAAATGATTTGTACAACCATAAGAAAAGGTGATGAATGTGTTTTTATGGCAGCAAAAGGCTGCCAATTCAACGGAGGGGAATGCAAACCTATAGTTGATAACTGCAATGGCTGCTCAAGAGCGGCAGAATATGAAACGGGCAAATTCTGTACAGCAGCACCGGATCCTGCTTTAAAATGGAAAAACGGGAATTGCAATCTTGCAACACACATCAAAATTGTAAGTGA
>CAZLBE010000328.1:0-1754 GCA_964557635.1 uncultured Desulfobacterales bacterium | reverse complement strand
TAAAATGGAAAAACGGGAATTGCAATCTTGCAACACACATCAAAATTGTAAGTGAGACTAAAAAGCAAAAAATCAATCCGATCAAAGCTTCAAAAAGAAAATAATTTTTAAATAGGTTTTTATACTTAAATTATTGCTGCGGCAACAGGACACTGGTTATTGAGGCCGGATTCTCTGGAACCGCAGTTTTTATTTCATGTCATACCACCCGGAGTCTGGAAAATTTGTAAGAAATAGAATGTAACCTATTTACATTTATTTTATTTATTTGTTGTGAGGCAATCCGGGCCAAATCCAGCTCCGCCTCATGGCGGTTATAGAAAAGGAGTGTAAAACAGTGAATAGCCTGGCGACCGAATTAAATTCCATTATAGAGGATACTAACCCTTATGTTTATGAAATGCTTTCGGAAATGGGTAAACAACTTTTTTTTCCAAAAGGGATTTTAAGCCAGAGTGCAGAGGCAAAACAAAAGGCTCACAAAATTAATGCAACCATAGGAATTGCAAAGCAGAACGGTAAAGTTATGAACCTGCCGTCCACTGTATCCTGCATTAAAAAAATTGAGCCGGATAATTATCTTTCCTATGCCCCTTCCTTTGGAGTACCGGATCTCAGGAAAAAATGGAAAACGCTGATGTATATGAAAAATCATGATCTTGAGAATAAAGAAATTAGCCTTCCCGTTGTAACATCTGGTATTACCCATGGTATAAGCACATTTGCAGATTTATGGGTGAATCCCGGAGATAAAATTATACTGCCCGATATGATATGGGGCAATTATAGAATGACTTTTTGTGTGAGAAACAGAGCGGAAATTGTTAATTACAATATTTTTAATTCTTCCTTATCCGGTTTTAACATCGATTCATTTGAAAAAATCGTAAGAAAAGAGGCAGAACTGTCCGAAAAAATTATTGTAGTTCTTAATTTTCCACATAATCCCAGCGGTTATACTCCAACGGTTGAAGAAGGCCGGAAAATTGCCTCAATTTTAATTGATATTGCAAAAGGCGGTACCAATGTTGTTGCAGCATGTGATGACGCTTATTTCGGTCTGTTTTTTGAAGATGATATAATGAAGGAATCAATTTTTTCACTTCTTGCAGGTGCCAATGAAAGGCTTGTTGCGGTAAAACTTGACGGCGCAACAAAGGAAGATTTTGCCTGGGGGCTCAGAGTTGGTTTTATTACATATGGCCTTGCCGCCCGTAACGGGGTTGAAAATTTATACAGCGCACTTGAGAAAAAAACAGCAGGATGCATCCGGGGCAATATTTCAAATGCATCACATTTAAGTCAGGAGCTTGTATTACACTCCATGGAAGATAAGGATTATTTTAAAAATAAAAAAGAAAAATTTGATCTGCTCATGGAAAGGGCCAATACAATTAAAGAGGTTCTCAAGTCAGTTGAATATAGGGATGCATGGGATGTATATCCCTTTAATTCAGGCTATTTCATGTGCCTCCGTATAAAAGAGCTTAATGCTGAAATTTTAAGAATTCATCTCCTGGAAAATTATGGAACAGGGCTTATAAGTGTGGGGGACACCGATTTGAGGATCGCTTTTTCATGCCTTGAAAAAAATGATATTAAAACTCTTTTTGATACAATACTTAAGGGCATTAATGACCTTAAAAATTGACATCCTTCATAATGTTTCAAAAGTAGTTTATACTTTTTGCACATTTTTTTATATTGTTAGTGATTTTCGTATTTTTCGTGGCTAAAAAATACAAAAAGTGTAA
>CAZLBE010000327.1:0-3547 GCA_964557635.1 uncultured Desulfobacterales bacterium | reverse complement strand
CAAATAGACGAATATGAAGCACTGTCCAAAATTTACGTTATAAGATCGAATATTTGCTGACAATTTTAAGATTCTTGACACTTTTAAGTAATTTAGTATAAAGGTACAATCTAAAGCGAGCTATGCCCGCAACCCATGTGTTTACCTCAATTTCTTGTTTTTTATTACAGAAATTCAGGGGTAAAGCACTAAATTGTAAAACTTTAATTCATAAAAGGAGCATAAAATAAAATGTTTGGTATAGGAATGCCTGAAATTCTCCTTATTTTAGCCATAGCGCTCATAGTGATTGGTCCTAAAAAACTGCCCGGTCTTGCCAAGACACTGGGACGTGCCATGGGAGAATTTAAGAAAGCCACTCAGGATTTTAAACGAAGTATTGACATGGAAGATGCTGTCAGGGAATTTAAAGAACCATTTGATCTTAATGATATTGTTGAGGATGACGAACAGGAAAAAGATAAAGAAAAAAAAGAGACCAGGTCTGAAAAGCATAACAGCGCGGAAAGTGATACAGATTCACAGAGCAATACCAGCAGAACTAATCACACAAATTCACAGGACACCCGATCTGACATAAAAGAGACAGATAAGGAAAGGATAAAAGAGGATAAATGATAGAAGAAGACAATAAAATTCCCCTTACAGAACATCTTGGTGAACTCAGGGACAGGCTTATCCGATGCTTTATTGCTGTGGGACTTGGGTTTGTTATCGCATATTATTTTAAAGAAAAATTGTTTGCCGTTCTTACAGCTCCTTTGATTTCCGCAATGGGACAGGGAAGTAAAATGATTTTTACAGGACTTCCCGAAGCTTTTTTTACCTATCTTAAGGTGTCCCTGCTTACAGGCCTTATCCTTGCGCTTCCTGTTATTTTTTATGAATTCTGGATGTTTGTTTCTCCGGGGCTTTACAGAAAGGAAAGAAAGTTTTTAATTCCCGTTGTTTTACTTTCCCTTGTTTTTTTTGCAATTGGCGCAAGTTTTGGCTATTTTGTTGTTTTTCCCTTTGGCTTTAAATTCTTTCTTGGATTTTCAACTGAATCCATAAAGGCAATGCCTTCCATGAAAGAATATCTGGGCTTTGCTTCCAAAATGCTTCTTGCCTTCGGCCTTGTTTTTGAACTGCCCCTTGTTATCACTTTTTTATCAAGAATGGGTATTGTGTCAGTTGATTTTTTGCGTAAAAACAGGAAATATGCCATTCTGATTATTTTTACTGCGTCTGCTATCCTCACTCCCCCGGATGTTGCAACTCAGATCATGATGGCCGGTCCTTTAATGATCCTTTTTGAAATAAGCATAATTGGCGCAAGGGTTTTTCAGAAAAAAAAGCAAGAGCAGGAAGAAGAACAGCAAGAAAAAGAAGAGGACCCGGATAAATCTGAAAAAAAATCTAAAGATAACCGGAAAAATAATAAATCAGAAAAAGGAACAGAAGACCAGGAAGCATCAGAAGGATCGGAATAATCAGGTGAAATACAGAAATCATAGATCAAATTCCATATTGCAGGTAACACCAAAACAATCAAGCTGTGAATTTTTCTGTTTAATGATATCCATGCATCTGTCTATAATTTCATCCATTTCACAGTCTTTTCTTTCCTGGTTAATATGGAAAATGCCAAGTTGTTTAACATGGGCTTTTATGGCAAGGTCAAGGGCTTTTGTGTAAACTGAATGTCCCCATCCTTTTTTTGAAGGGTATTCATCGGGTGTAAATTCACCATCGTGGAATAATAAATCAGCATTTTCTGCAAATTTAAGGTATGCGTTAAATTCGGTTTTTTCCTGATCTGTATTTTTGTGATCTGCTTTTACCTGTCCTGAATCTTTCTGCATTTTTCTATCTGATTTTAAACTTTTTAAATGATTAAATCCAAGTTCGTTATCCGTTAGAAACACAAACGATTTTCCATTTTCTGTAAATTTATATCCTGCTCCTTCCCCGGGATGACTTAACGGAATTGTTTCAATGTTAAGGGAACCAATGGAAAATTTGGTCCCTTGATTTTCAATGAACTTAATTTTAGCATTTAAATCTCCCATGGTAACCGGAAAAAAAGGTTTTCTCATGAGATCCTCTAATATATCTTTAACAAAAAAAGAGGAAAAGCAGCTGTTCCGAATTTTAATTGTTTTATTTTTTTCAAAAATGGGTTTAAAAAAATTAAATCCCATCACATGATCCCAGTGGAAATGGGTAAATACAAGGTTATATACATTTAGATCATTGTAATCAGGATGTATGCCAAGTCTGCGGATTCCCGTTCCTGCATCAATAATGACAATATCACCACTTTCTGTAATGATACTGATACAGGTCGTGTCCCCGCCGTATTTCATGTATTCCCTGCCGCAGACAGGAATTGACCCTCTGGAGCCCCAGCATTTGATATGCATTATTTTTCCTTGTTCGTATTATTATGATCCTTTCCTGCCATACATGTTGTATTATTAATAGATTTTTTATATGAAATAAAATGTAAACCATTACTTTTATTGGCTTCGCGCCTTCGGCCCATATTTTGTCAGAATCTTTGATTCTTTGAGACGGGTCTGGGCCAGACCAGATCCGCCTCATGGCGGTTATTACAGAAATTCATGGGTAAGGCACTAAAAATCTATAGGTTTCCAACCTTTGTCATATTTCGCTATCATATAAAAAAAGAGTAGTCCATAAAAAAATGAAAATTGCAATGGCAGGGGGATGCGCTGTCGACACTTTGAACAGCATTTTCATATAACGGCCATGAGGCCGATCTGGATTCAGATAATTTTTTAAGTTTTACCAATTGCTGCAATGCCGGCAAGGGAAAATTCAGTAATATGGTCTGCAAGGCTTTTAATAAGGTCCCGGTTGAATTTTTTATTGAGAAGATATTCAAGGTCACTGTGCTTGACAGTTAAAAGAGAGCGGCACTGGCTTATAATACTTAATTCACAGAGCAGCACTTTGTCATCGTCAGCGTTTTTACCCATGATTTTACGGATAATATGGTGAATGTTTTGCCTGCGGGGCTCAATAAATTCACGCCATATATCCTGAATAAGTCCGGTTGGCTTTGCAAGTTCCATCAGATAGAGACGGCTGAAATACCCTATTCTGTCTTTTGCAGAAAAATCCTTCATAATGGAATGAATATATTTTTTCAACATCTCCTCTGGTGAAGCATTGGCAGAATAAGACAACGCAGGATTATCAAACAGCTTAAAAGCATATTTCCAGGTCTCAATGTAAAGATTTGTTTTATTGGTGAAATAATAATTTACCGATGCCACATTAGCCCCTGCAAGCCTGCAGATATCAGCAACTCTGGCATTATAAAATCCATCTTTTGCAAATATTTCACAGGCTGCGGCAAGCAGTCTTTCCCGGGTTTTGATTTTATCTTTTTTCTCGGTCACGTAATGACTCCTTACATTTTTACCGGAATTCTGAAATACTGCGATACCGGAATGCCGGAATTGTGATGAAAATAGAGCAGTTTCAAAAAAAATAAAAAAATAAAAAAATAAATATAAATATAATTGACATAATCGTT
>CAZLBE010000326.1:0-3552 GCA_964557635.1 uncultured Desulfobacterales bacterium | reverse complement strand
ATTTCTGTAATAAAAAACAAGAAATTGAGGAAAGGCACATGGGTTGCGGGCATAGTTAGCTTTAGATGATTTTTTAAAATTAATCCTCAAAATCGGAAAATTGCACATCACATGAAACACAGGTTACTCTGTTTTTACCCTTGAATTTGGACATATACATCGCTTTATCTGCCCTTTTAACGAAAGAATGACAATTATCATCTTTTGTAAAATCAGTGCCTCCAACACTTATTGTCACAGTGAGGTCTTTATGGGATTTTGTATGAAATTTTCCATTTATAAAAGCTTTTCTGATCCTTTCCCCAACGACACAGGTCCTTTTAAGTTCTGTTTCAGGGAGAATAACAGTAAATTCTTCACCACCGTATCTATATGCCGTATCCATCATTCTCAGGCATGAAGTGATAATTTGTCCCACTTTTATCAGCACCCTGTCCCCTTCAAGATGTCCAAAGGTATCGTTAAAATTTTTAAAATCATCTATATCCATGAGAAGAAGGGATAAAGGCCTTGAATAGCGTATATGCCTTTCCATTTCACTTTTAAGCTGCTTAAAAAAATGTCTTGAATTGTATAATTTTGTAAGACCGTCCGTGATGGCAAGGGATTTAAGTTCCGTTATCATTTTCTCATTAATTATCTTAAGTTTCAGCTCCCTTATGACCCTTTTAATTCGCAGGGCAAGTTCTTCAAAACGAAACGGTTTAAAAATAAAATCGCTTGCTCCTGCATTTACAGCCTCCTCATAGGAATAATCTGCACCATAACCTGTCATTACTATAACTTCAGATTTGTAATGCTTTTTTATAAACCTTGTAAGTTCAAGTCCGTCCATTCCGGTAAGCAGAATATCAGTAACCACAATATCTGGGACAAATAATTCCATAATCTGTACTGCTTCTTCTCCGCTTAAGGCAGAAACACACTCATATCCTGACCTTCTAAGAAACTCTTCAGTACTTTCCTTTATTGATATGTCATCATCAACTACGAGAATAGATATTGTCATTATACGTTCCAATTAAATTAGTGTCTTACCACTGAATTTCTGTAATAAAAAACAAGAAATTGAGGCAGACATTTGGGTTGTGGGCATAGTTAGCTTTAGAGATATTTTGATTTATTATTCAGCACATACCTGTTTTATTTTTCCACACCGCAAAAATATGAATTGGCATTAAAAGAATCTTAACAAAAATATAAAAATAGAAATGCATGGACAGACTATTTAATTTTAAATAAACACGCTTTTGATATTCATTTCAGATGAGCTGATGAAAGTGTCATCTTGACTATTTTATCCCTGGCTGTTAAAAATAAGTTCGCTTTTAAAAATATACTTAATTTAATTGAAGTTTAATATATAGTAATATAAAATGTCAACTAATTCTTTGGGGTCACTTTGAACATAAAACGTAAAAATATCAGGAATTTCAGTATTATTGCCCATATTGACCATGGGAAATCAACATTGTCAGACAGAATGATACAGGCTGCTGGAATCATTGCCGACAGGGATTTCAAAAATCAGATATTGGATACAATGGACATTGAAAGGGAAAGGGGAATTACCATCAAAAGCCAGACGGTGTCTCTGCCCTATAAAGCGGACAACGGTGAAGAATACCTGCTTAATCTCATAGACACCCCGGGCCATGTTGATTTTTCCTATGAAGTCTCAAGGGCTCTTGCCTCGTGCGAAGGAGCATTTCTTCTTGTTGATGCTACCCAGGGGGTGGAAGCACAGACCCTTGCAAACCTTTATCTTGCCATGGAGCATGATCTGGAGATTATCCCTGTAATCAATAAAATCGATCTTCCTTCCGCAGAAATAGAATGGGCAAAGGATCAGATAGATGAAGATCTGGGTCTTGACAGCGAGACAGCACTTCTTGTGTCTGCAAAAAAAGGAATTGGAATTCATCAGGTTTTTGAAGCCGCAGTTAAATATTTTCCTGCTCCAGAAGGGGATGCCAATGCTTTTCTTCAGGCGCTGATTTTTGATGCCCATTATGATCCCTACAGGGGTGTCATTGTCCACTGCCGCCTTGTCCAGGGAAGCATCAAGGCCGGAGACAGAATTGTTTTCATGTCCACTGACGGGGAATACAAAGTAGAAGAAGTGGGGCTTTTCCAGATTGAAAGAACCCCCATGGAAGAACTCAAAGCAGGACAGGTTGGTTATATAATTGCCGGTATCAAAATGATCAGTGATGTAAAATGCGGGGATACAATTACACATCCTGAAAACCGGTGCGAAGAACAGATGCCGGGATTTAAAGATCCAAAACCGGTTGTATTTTCATCCATATATCCCGTTGCTTCGGACGATTATCCTGAGCTTACCGAAGCGATGCAGAAACTGAAATTAAATGACGCATCCCTTGTGTTTGAAAAGGATTCTTCCATAGCCCTTGGATTTGGATACAGGTGCGGATT
Source organism: uncultured Desulfobacterales bacterium (assembly GCA_964557635.1). Classification (GTDB taxonomy): domain Bacteria; phylum Desulfobacterota; class Desulfobacteria; order Desulfobacterales; family Desulfobacteraceae; genus WGCX01. The sequence continues at coordinate 1,113 of CAZLBE010000326.1, read as the reverse complement.
TTTAGGGCTGCTTCACCTTGAAGTGGTCCAGGAACGCCTTGAAAGGGAATACAATCTTTCCCTTATTCTCACATCCCCATCAGTACAGTATGAAATTACAAGAACCGACGGAACCATTGAAATAATTGACAATCCATCCCTTTATCCTGATCCTTCTGAAATTGAAAAAACAAGGGAGCCATATATAAAAGCCGATATTATCATTCCTGACAGGTATATGGGCGCTGTGATGCAGGTGTGTCTTGAACACAGGGGCGTAAGTACAAATTATCAATACCTGACAAGCAACAGGATCGAGATGGAATTCACCCTTCCCCTTGCTGAAGTTGTTTATGAATTCTATGATCGCTTAAAAAGCGTTACCCAGGGGTATGGTTCCTTTGATTATGAAATAAAGGGATACCAGGATACAGATCTTGTTAAACTTGATTTTCTGGTAAACGGAGAACGTGTTGATGCACTTTCTCAGCTTGTCTTCAGGGACAAGGCTGTTGAAAGGGCAAGAGTTGCCTGTAAAAGGCTAAGAGAGGAAATCCCAAGGCAGATGTTTAAAATAGCAATCCAGGGAGCAATAGGGGGAAAAATAATTTCAAGGGAAACCGTTTCCGCCTATAGAAAAGATGTTACTGCAAAGTGTTACGGCGGCGATATTTCAAGAAAACGCAAGCTTCTTGAAAAGCAGAAAAAAGGGAAGAAAAGAATGAAGATGGTGGGCTCTGTTGAGATACCTCAGTCTGCATTTCTTTCAGTACTTAAATCGGGGAAATAACTGATATCTGATATCTGACAAAGGAAAACAGAAGTAATAATAAAAAGAATAATTTTTTTAATGACTGCATCGATCTTTACAAATCTTGCAACGGCAAAAAAAATTCAAAAGGGATTTATAGATGAAAAGGTTCTGTCTCAGAATCGATATATGTTCCCGGTAAAAGACTTACTCTGATATTAAACGGTGTGGTAAAAGGAACCATAAAAGACAAAGAATTTGCCAGGATGTATTACACGTACAGCCTCGGAGAAAAAGCCGATAAAAAATTAAGAAAAGGATACCTGGGGCTTTAGTGCCTTACCCCTGAATTTCTGTAATAAAAAACAAGAAATTGAGACAGG
>CAZLBE010000325.1:0-3563 GCA_964557635.1 uncultured Desulfobacterales bacterium | reverse complement strand
GTTAATTCCGGCGTAAATGTCCTGTTTTTTAATTTTAATGGCCTTTACAAGAATTCCCTTTGTCACGGCTTTTTTCTCAGGGGGTTCTTTCCTGTTTTTTATTAGAAAAACCATTACTGCGATTCCCGCACCTGTTATTAAAAAAGCCAGTAGTATGTTTAATAGTTTAGTTTTTTTACTCATCTAACAGCCTTTTCCATGATTTAATTTTTTTTATGGTTGTTTTTTTGACCATACTTTTTTGTTTTATGTCCTTTTCCATCCATGAACAGCCAAGAGCCCTTGCAAGTGAAATTTTTTGCAGAATAAAATCAAGTTTTGCTTCTTCAAATTGTTTGTCTAAGGTAAGCAACTCTATTTTTTTTGATATTACAGATAGATAAGGAACGATACCATTGATGTATTTATTTTTTACCTGTTCCAGATCCAATCTTGTTAAACGCCTTTTTTCAGCAATTTCTTTAAAAATTGTATATGAGGATGAGATATTGATAAGTGCATCTTCAACTTCCTTAAATGCATTCAGGATGGTTTTTTTGTATGAGGCAAGACTTTCATTGAATGTTGCCCTTGCCCTTTTTACTTCAGCTTTTCTTTTACCCCAGTCAATTACAGGTGCTAAAAGATTAGAAGCAAGGTTGAAAATATTTCCCCTTTCCATGGGGCCATAGAGATTTGTACCGGAGTTTCCTGCTTCAAATAAGAGATTGATTGATGGAAAGCGGTTTGCTACGGCTGCACCTATTTCCCGGTCAGCTGCCTTTAGCGAATAAACGGCACTTTTAATGTCAGGCCTGTTTTTTAAGAGATCTGAAGGTATTTCTCCTGAAAATTCAATATTGATGGCAGCAGGCTCGGGAAGGGTGGAAGATGTGTCTTTTTTTATGCAGGGGTAATCACCGGCAAGTATTGAAAGGGCATGAATATAATTTGCATATAACGTCTCTGCCCTGTAAAGTTTTTCTTTTGCCCCTGCAAGGGTGCGTTTGGCACTGTAAAGGGTATCAGCGCCTGTTATCCCTTCATTGTAATTTAATTTTGTAATTTCAAGGGCATTTTGGGCTTCATCTATTATTTTACTATCAAGGTCTGTTTCTTTCTGTTTTTCTACGGCTTTGAAATAGAGTTCAGCACTTGAAGCTGTAATGGAAATATAGGCTGTTTTAAGATCTTCAAAGGAAGCGTTGCGTTTAAACCATGCTGATTGCCTGGACGACTTGATTTTACCCCAGAGATCTACTTCATACTCTGCCGCAGCACTCATGCTATAGGTTTTAATTATTGATCCGCTTATATTTTTTGATCTTGAAGCACTTGCTTTTAAATCCATTTCAGGAAATTGACTGGCACGGGATTCCCGGAAAAGGGCAGAGGCTTGCCTGAATCTGTAAAATGCCAGATCAATATCCGGATTATATTTTATAACTTTATCCATGACCCTGTTCAATTTTTTGTCGTTAAACCTTTTCCACCATTTTTCCGACAAATCACAGGGCTCAACCGCCGGTATGATCAGTTTTTTTTTCTTAACACCGGTTTTAATGCAGGAATTGATGTTTTTTGGGTTTTGAAATTTGTAACCGGGATTGTTATTTCCGTTGTAATGTTCTGGTATGTTTTTAAATGGCTTGATTTTAATTGGTTTATGTGAGGAACAGGATGAAAGCAGCAAAATTGTTAAAATTATTACAAGGCTTTTTTTTATGCTCATTGTCCTTTTATTCCCCTTATCATAAAATCGATGATTTCACGGTTGAAAATTTTATTTTCCGGCATGTTCCCATGCAATATGTTTAAGACTTCGTCTGTTTCATCAAATGGACTGTGAAGCATGGTCATGCCATGGTGAAAGACACCAAGCGCGAACTGTACCCTGATTAAAATAATTTCAGGGTCAATTTCAGGCAGGGCCCTGCAGATGCATTTAAAATATGATTCAGCAACAGGACGTGTTATTTTAATGAATATTTTTTTTAATTTTAAATCAGGATGATGAAGGATCGCTCCTAAAATCACTATGAACTGCCTTGAATTTTTTTCTTTTTCCATACGGTTCATTACAGGATTAAAAAAACTGTTCAAAATTTTCCTTAAATCAGGGAGAGAATTGTTTTTGTCTGCTTTTTCAATAATTTGCTCAAGCAGCGCCATTCTTATTTTATTGATAGGATCAAGCCTTGTTTTAAGAAGTTTTTCAAACAATTTTTCCTTTGATCCGAAATGATAATTTACCGCTGCAATATTCACTTGAGCGTCTGAGGTGATATCCCTCAAACTGGTGTTATGATAGCCTTTTCGGGCAAAGAGTTTTTCAGCGGCAGTCAGGATTTTTACCTTTGTATTCTCTCTGTGGGTTTTATTGTCCATTGGATGTCCTTTCTAAAAGCATGTCCTTCTTAAGGTATGTTTGTTTAAAAATTAAAGTATGTCATTTTCAAAAAATAGATTAAAAAATTTTATCTCCTTGTTTGTTAAATCTGGCTAATTTGTCCTTTCAAACGTTTAAAACAAACGATTGAATTAAATTATTTTAAATTTTTGGCTTTGTCAATTCTTTTCTTTAAAATTTGATTTTTAAACAAGTGCCTTACAAAAAAATTTCTGTTATAAAAAACAAGAATTATTTTGGTTTGCTGGCATAGCCCGCTTTGGATATATGAAACAGCAAATCTTTTAATCTGTTAAAGATTTCTTACAGCCCTTTCTGCGCTGTTCAGAGCGCCTTCAAGATAACCGCCCTGCTGATCTGTCGTTTCTGTGCCTGCAAAATGGATAATTTTATTCCAGATTGAAGTTTTGCCTGCAGGAGGCTGATAGCAGGGATGTTCGTACATTGGGTGCTGATCAAATTCAGTGGCAGTGAACTGTTCCCTGGCCCAGTCCTGATAAAAAAAAGTAACAGGATCTGCTGCTTTCCTGCCGTAAATGGAAGCAAGCTGAGAAAAAACTGCATCTATTATAGCTTGTCTGTTGTTTCGCTGGGCTGCATGGATATTTAGAAAGCCTGTCAGGCCATATGGGGTATGATCATTGTTAGATGCGTCATGGATTTCGCCTAATGGCCCTTTCTCGCTGAAGCCCTGGCCTGAAAGCCCCATCTGTCGCCAGAGGGGCTTTTCGTACAGTGCATAAAATTTTGCCTGGCCTGCCATCCAAGTTCCGGTTTTCAGCATGGCCTGGGTTAATTCATGGGACAGGTCCGGGGTAAATAAAATGGTTGCAGCACACAGGCGTGGCGGAAGTGCAAGAATAACCCTTCTGGCAAGATATTGTTCATCGACTTGTTTACCAAGCTTACCTAAACATACAAGTGCCATATCGGCCTGTCTTTTAATTTCACAGACCGGGGCATTAAGTCTGATGGCGGCTTCGGGTATGTAATCTAAAAGCTTTCTTATAAGTGAAGCCATGCCACCAACAAGCCGCCAGGATGCAGGGGTAGTCCTGTACCCCCTCACTGTCTGGACAAAGCCATTGTGATGCTCAAATCTTCCTAAACCTTCTTCAAACTGGCGGTACCCTTTTAATCCTGATATTTTGATCAGCTGCATAATTTTCGGATT
>CAZLBE010000324.1:0-3566 GCA_964557635.1 uncultured Desulfobacterales bacterium | reverse complement strand
TGTGTAAATCTGCGGCCAAATAATTACCGATAAAAACTTGATAATCGAGTAAAAATTTTATCTGCCGGCAAGAATTAATGTCCAGTAATCAGGTGCATTTTTTTCAAGCTCATCAAGATTTTCTGTAATTTTTTCGTCTTTACGTCCGCATCTTGAAACAGCCACACTGTTATCATAAAATCCGGTTTCCTTTAACGCTTCATTAATACCCTTTATGTTCTTATAGGCTTTCATCATAACAAGATTTTTCGTATTTTCAGCAATTTCTTTCAGGTTGTCTCCGCCATATGCCCCGGATGTTATTAGAAGGGATTCCTCTGCCTCAACAAGTATTCTGTTAAGTCTTGCAGCTGCTGCATGAAAAGATGTTATTCCCGGAATGGTTTCAATGTCTGCATCGGGCATCACTTTTTTAAGACTTCGCAGGATGTAGCCAAAAGTGGAATATGTGGTTGGATCACCAAGGGTTAAAAAAACTGCATTTTTACCCTGCTTAAGGACATCTGCAATTTCAAGTGCATTTTTAGTCCAGCCTTGTTCCATAACCCCTTTATCCTTTGTCATTGGAAAGGACAAAGATTTTATAACCGCTGACTTTGAAATATGGGGACGTGCGGTTTCAAGGGCCACGCTGTACTTGTTTTTTGTTGAGGCAGCAGTAAAGATTACGTCAGCCTCATTGATCACCCTGACTGCTTTTATGGTAAGAAGTTCGGGATCACCGGGACCTACTCCCGTACCAAAGAGCTTTCCGTATTTTATCATTCCTTCATTTATCCTTTATCTTTTCTTTTTTATATGAAATAAAACGTAAACCATTACGTTTATTTCTAAATTTGTTGCGAGGCGACTGGGCAAATCCAGATCCGCCTCATCGCGGTTATTTTTTTTTAAAATAAACCTGTTTTACACCTGCATACCTGTTAAATTCCACCTTTGATTCCACGTGAAACACATTCATTACAGTTTCTTCCGTCATGACATCCATTGTTTTTCCTGAAGTTACAATCCTGCCATCTTTCATAAAAATTAAATAATCAGACCACATGGAAGCAAAATTTATATCATGAAAAACAGAAATTATCGTTTTATTTTTCATTTTAACCTGTTTTTTAACCATATCAAGGAGACTCAAACTGTGGCTTATATCCATATTGGAAAAAGCCTCGTCAAGCAGCATCAGGGGTGTGTCCTGACACATTGCCCTTGCAAAAACGCATCTCTGGCGCTCTCCTCCGCTTAACTCTGTTATTTTCCGATTTTTAAATTCTTCCACTCCTGTTTCTGACATTACTTTGTCAACAATTCTTATATCTTCTTCATCGGGGTTTGAGAATCTGGGAATATAAGGATGCCTGCCCATCATTATTGTTTCTTTCACTGTAAAGGGAAAATTGATATCATAATCCTGGGAAACAAGGGCTATTTCCTTTGCAATATCCCTGCACGAAAAATCCGATATTTTTTTTCCTTTAAGCTTTATAAAACCTGTTTCAGGAGTCAGATGGCGTATAAAAAGATCTAACAGGGTTGTTTTCCCACATCCATTCGGGCCAAGAATTGAGTAAAATTTACCTTTTTCAAAATCAAGATCAATATTTTTCAACACTTGTAGATCATCATAGGAAAAACAAAGATTGCGGGCTGATAGTTCCATTGATTTTTTCCGTTGATTATCCCTTTCCAAGCTGATGTTTTTTAAATATCCAGCAGAAAACCGGACCGCCTATAAGAGCAGTTAATACACCAATGGGGATTTCATGGGGAAGCACAGCCCTTGTTATGGTGTCTGCAATCAATAAAAGGCATGCCCCTGCAATCATCGATATTGGAATAAGTTTTCTGTTATCGGGCCCTGTAACAAGTCTTACCATGTGGGGGACAAGAAGCCCTACAAAACCGATGATTCCCGAAACAGAAACAGAAATTGCAGCAAGAAGTGATCCTGTAACAAGCAGTATCAAAGTCACAACTTTTGTATTAACTCCAAGGCTTGATGCAGATCTTTCGCCAAGGGAAATAAGGTTAAGATCCCTGGCAAAAAAAAAGGCTGTAATAAATCCTGCCGCAAGAAAAATAAGGATCAGGCATGCATCAAACCATGTCCTTGATGCAAAACTTCCCATGAGCCAGAAAATCATAATGGAAACCTGTTCATCTGCAGTGTATTTTAAAAAACTGATACCTGCAGAAAGTATAGCTCCGACAATGATTCCTGACAATATAAGATTGTTGGAAGAAAGTTTTCCAAAGGAATTTTTTCCTGAAGAAGCAAAAAATATAACAAAAAAAAGAGTGGAGCATGCCCCTGTAAAAGCAAAAAGCGGCACTGAAACCACTGCCATGCCGAAATTTAAAAAAATTGCTATGCAGGCGCCAAATGCAGCACCCGCTGAAATACCGAGAGTATAGGGGTCTGCAAGGGGATTTAAAAGTATGCCCTGAAAAATTGCACCGGATACGGAAAGAGCGCCACCCACGGCAGCACAGGTTATTATCCTTGGAAGCCTTACCTCCATGACAACAAGTTTTAAAGTCTGGTCAATGCTTTTAAGAAGTTCTTTTTTATCCGTAACTTCGGCAAACACTATTTTCAGTATTTCAATAAAGCTGATTTTAACGTATCCCATACCAGAAGATATAAGAATCAGCAAAACAAGAAAAAAAGAGAACAGGATCACCAGAAACCCTGTCCTCTTTTTTGATATGGCTTTTTTAACCGGTATACTCATCCTATAATGCCATATCCCCGAAATGATGCTCAACAAAGCAGTCTGTTCTGTCATGGAAAAAAACAAAACAGATTTTTTTCTGAAAATCACTTCCTGTGCGCATAAAACAATTTCCTTTTCTTTTAAGCATCTGCGGGGCTTTACAAGACACAAAGATCACAAAATAAGAACATAATTAAATAAAAAAATCCCCACATCGTAAAATAATCCGATATGGGGATTCCGTATTTATCCTCAATAATTTGTTGATCCGACCCAACCGCGCAGGCATAAGAAAAGATCATAATTTCCAGGCAGGTTTTCTGACTCCCGACTCAATTTACTTCCTGTGTCTTCCCGCTTTTTTTAATATCAGCAAACAAATTTTTTGTCTGCCAAAAAAACAGTGACCTGAAACAGGTTTCATCCTCGGTTACAGCGGCGGGTCCGTTCCTGATTTTCACAGGATTCCCTTTTAACTGACAAAGCACCTGAACTTCCCAGTTTTAAAGTATTTCAATATAAATGTCAAACAAAATTTTATTTTTAGTTGACTATACAGGCTGTCATTAAATTCAGAGCTCCTGACATCTGCCAAATTTAGATGCATCTTATGCAGCAGTTCCCGCTTACACCACTAAGGCCTGAAAAGAGGACATTTTGAATTTTCTCTTTCGTAAAGTTTTGCTAATAAAAAATAGTCAAAAATCGGTTTATGGAGGTTCTCTTTCCAATTAAATTCGGATTCTGAAATAAAATCAGAGGAAATTAGAAACATTAGTGAAGAAATGTTTTATAATTAGTATCCCGTCCCAGATATTTTGACATGCTTTTTGGCAATTTAAGTTTTTATGC
>CAZLBE010000323.1:0-3572 GCA_964557635.1 uncultured Desulfobacterales bacterium | reverse complement strand
TCTGGAAAAGCAGTTCCGAGCCTTCCTTTGAAAATGGTACGTACCCGAGTTCATCTTATGACAAGTTAAATATTATGTGAAGTTGATAATGGAATCCATTGACAAACCTGGATTTATTCAAATTTAACTTTGCATAATATTTAAATAATAAGTGATAAAATTGTAGTGTACATTCCAAAATAAAAAGGAGGGAAGACATGGAAAACACTGCTATTTCATTGACAGAATTAATTTGTAAAGCCAGAAAGCATCTTATCCTGCTTGGATATGCAAAAGAAACAAGAAATCATTACTATCTTAAATGGAAGCATTTTTTAAAGTATGCCGATCAAAAAGGCCAAAACTATTTTTCAATAAAATTAGGTAATGCATTCCTTGATGATTATTACGGCATTACACATGGAAAAAAACTTTCCGGTTCCCAGGTTTTTAAAGTAAGAGCAATCAAGGTCTTGGCTGATATGCTTGAGACTAATTGTTTTGTAAGGTGTCATCAAAAGCAAGGAAATCAAGCCTCACCTCAATTTCGCGATGTCCTGAAAGAATATGAAAAATTACAATTAAAGGGAAAAAAATCAAAGCGAACAATTCAGGGTAAAAAAATTATTCTGGTCCGATTTCTAAATTTTCTGGATGAACAGAGACTCAAGGATGTTGCATCCCTTACATCACATGAAGTTTTGTCTTATCTGAATACGTTGGAAGAATACAGGCCTGCCTCCAGATCCGGTATCATGTTCGTTTTAAGGGATTTTCTATTGTTCCTTTATTCAGAAGGGTATATCAAGAATCCTTTGAATAATTTATTTCCTGTTATTTTCACCAACAAATTTGAAAGACTTCCGTCATACTATTCAATGGAAGAAATTCATAAAATCCTTTGCCAGATAGACAGGGATACAGTGATCGGGCGTAGAGATTATCTTATTCTGATTCTATCTGTCCAATTTGGCATGCGTGCCGGTGATATCCGTCAACTCAAATTTAAAAATATAAAATGGAGTAGAAATACTGTTGAACTGGTTCAGCAAAAGACCAAAAGGTCTTTACAATTGCCGCTTACTGAGGAGCTAAAATGTGCTTTGGCTGACTATATGAAGAATAGTCGCCCTGACGCGAATGATCCGCATATTTTCATAAGATGCAGGGCACCGTTTCAACCATTTACAGAATCTAACGCGTTTCATTATGTTATCAGTAAATACATGAAGTTAGCTGGTACTAACATTAAGAATAAAAAACATGGCCTGCATTCAATGAGGCATAGCACAGCCAGTAACCTTTTACAAAACCGGACCCCGTATCCAGTTATTACCGGGATTTTGGGTCATGAAAATTCAAGTACTACAAAATTATATCTCCGGATTGATATTCAGCAACTCCGTACTGTTGCATTGGAGGTGCCGAATGAAAAATAGAGAAAAAGTATTTGTATTTACAGGGCCATTCAAAGACTACTGCTACCGGTATGTGGGTTACAAAAGAGATCTGGGATTTAGTTTTGGCGAATCTTCATTGTACCTGTTAAAAAACATGGATGATTATTTTAAGCAATATAACATTTCGTCTCCTGTGTTAACTAAAAACATGGTCGAAGACTTTGTGTCCCATAGAGATGCAGAATCTGTGAGAACACAGCATATGAGGATGAGTCTCATCCGACAATTTTCTTTGTTTATGAACAGGATAGGATTTGATTTTTTTGTATTTCCTTATGAACTGATACCAATACCCAAAACATTCACTCCCTACATTTTTACGCATGATGAAATAGAACAAATCATAAATATTGTTGATAATCTGACATATATCCCTCAATCCAAATTTTATCACCTGATCTATCCAATGCTTTTTCGCATGCTATATGGGTGTGGTTTGAGGATCAACGAGGCCTTATCGCTTAAAAAAACTGAAGTTGATCTTGTAAATGGCACATTGACAATCACAAAAGCAAAGAGCGGGACGAGTCGTCTGGTCCCAATGTCATGGTCCTTGACAGATTACTGCAGACATTATGCAGCGAAGATGGGTTTTGACATGTCTATTGAAGGATATTTTTACCCATCCAGAGATACTGGAAGGTACAACAGGACGCCGGTTTATGTGAAATTAAAGCAGTTTATGAAAAAAGCAGGGATATTCTCTGATGGGTCCGTTGGCCCAAGAGTTCATGATATTCGGCATACGTTTGCTGTACATGCTCTGGAAAAAATGATTAAAGATGGCCAGGATGTTTATTGTACGCTCCCTGTTTTAAGCACATATCTGGGGCATCGTGGAATTGAAAGCACTGAAAAATATTTAAGATTGACTGAGGCAGCATATGCCAGCATCATAAACGCACTCACTCCACTTTATACGGATGTTTTTCCTGAGGTGGTGTGCCATGAGAAATAATTATTTTGCCACATACTTATCTAATTATTTTTTAAAATATATGCCAGTTAGGACTGGATATAGCAGCAATACAATTAAATCTTACAGGGACTCTTTTGTTATTTTTTTAAGATATTGCAATGATGAACTAAAAATAAAGCCCCAAAACTTGGATTTCACACTGATAAACAGGGATATGATAGAAAAATTTTTATCTTGGCTGAATTATCAAAAAAATTATTCCGTATCGACAAGGAACCTTCGCCTGGCTGCCCTGCATGCTTTCTTCAGGTACATTCAGCTGGAGTTACCGGAGTACATGGAACTGTGTAATTCAATACTTGCAATTAAATCAAGAAAAATACCTGCAACTGAGATAAATTATCTATCTATAGAAGGGATCAAAAAACTCCTTTCAATACCGAATATAAATATTATGTCTGAGCGAAGAGATCTATCCGTCATTGCTTTGATGTATGACACGGGCGCAAGGGTCCAGGAGATAGCGGATCTGCAAGTATCAGATATACGTATAAAAATACCTGCAACAATTAGGCTGACAGGCAAAGGAAACAAAACAAGAATCATCCCTTTGATGCCACAGACAATGAACATCCTGAAAAAATATATGGCTGATTATGGGCTATTTGATGAAATAAAAAGGTCAAAGCCTCTTTTTTTTAATAAAAAAAATGAAAAATTAACAAGAGCCGGATTGTCTTACATTCTGAATAAATATGTAAAAAAAGCAATGGTAGAGAATAAGGGACTTTTTCCCGATAAAATGTCAGCACATGCCCTAAGGCACAGCAAAGCCATGCATTTATTGCAAAGCGGTGTAAATTTAATTTACATAAGAGATTTTTTAGGACATTCATCGGTTACTACAACTGAAATTTATGCAAAATCCAACCCCGAAATCAAAAGAAAAGCGATTGAAGCAGCAAGCATTAAAGTACTTCCAAAGGAAAAATTCTCGGATAGAGAGAAAGAAGAATTATTTGACTGGCTTAAAACTATGATATGAAATTTATTATGTGAAGTTGAATAATCTGAAGAGCCCTTGTTTAAAGGCTTTTAATGATCAACTTCACATAATATTTAACTTGTCATAAGATGAATTATGTAAAGCTTTACATAATTCATCAATGATAAGCAAACCATAATTAAAATATCGTTTTATTAATAACCTTAAT
>CAZLBE010000322.1:0-3577 GCA_964557635.1 uncultured Desulfobacterales bacterium | reverse complement strand
AGATTCTGACAAATTATGAAATAAACGTAAAGATTTACGTTCTATTTCTTATAAAGGTAAACTAAAAAATGCCCAATACCTCTTCCAAATTTTACCATCTCCATGTTCATACTGAATATTCCCTTCTTGACGGAGCCATCCGCATAGATTCCCTCCTTGACAAAGCAAAGGAATTTGGCATGGACAGTGTTGCCGTAACTGACCATGGCACCATGTTTGGCATTGCCGAGTTCAATGAAAAAGCGAGAAAAGCATCCATTAATCCAATTATCGGTTGTGAGATGTATGTTGCTCCCAGAACAATTGCAGATAAAACCGTGGAGGATAAAAAAGGAATGAGGCATGTTGTGCTCCTTGCAAAAAACAGGCAGGGGTATTCAAATTTATGCAGGCTTGCCTCAATTGCCCAGTTAAAGGGCTTTTACTATAAACCGAGAATCGACAGACAGCTGCTCAAGGAGTACAGTAAAGGGCTTATCGCCTTAAGTGCATGCCTGAAAGGGGAAATTCCACAGTATATTCTCCAGGAAAAGTATGATGATGCCGATGATGCTGCTCAATTTTATCTTAAAACATTTGGCGAGGATAATTTTTTCCTTGAACTTCAGCATAATGGATTAAAACTTCAGGACAGGGTGAACACAGGTCTTGTTGAGATGAGTAAGAGACTTTCCATTCCCCTTGTTGCAACCAATGACTGCCATTATCTTGCCAAAAAGGATTCCGCAGCCCACGAGGTGCTTTTATGCATTCAGACCGGCAAAACCATTAATGACCCCAACAGATTTAAATTTGATTCGGACGAACTTTATTTTAAATCTCCTGAAGAGATGATAAATGATTTTTCTGATTTTCCGGAAGCAATTGAAAACACAAGTAAAATTGCTGCAAGATGCAATGTTGTATTTGATGATAAATCCTATCATTTTCCTCGGTTTACAACGGGTAGTGATAAGAGTACGGGCACAGACGAAAGTGTTGATGAAATATTTTTACGTCAGGTAAAAGAGGGATTTGAAAAAAGGCTTGAACAGATAAAACAGAAAAATAGCGTCCAATTTGATGAGAAACTCTACAGGGACCGCCTTGAATATGAAATTGGTGTTATTTTAAAAATGGGGTTTCCAGGTTATTTTCTCATTGTGGCGGATTTTATAAGGTTTTCAAAGGAGAACAATATTCCGGTTGGCCCTGGCAGGGGTTCTGCTGCAGGCAGCATGGTTGCCTATTCAATGGGAATTACAGCCCTTGATCCAATAGAGCACGGGCTTATATTTGAAAGATTTTTAAATCCGTCACGTATCAGCATGCCTGATATTGATGTTGATTTCTGCATTGAAGGCAGGGAGCAGGTTTATAAGTATGTTGTGGATAAATACGGGGGTGGTGAATATGTATGCCAGATCATCACCTTTGGAAAGTTAAAGGCAAGGGCTGTTATACGCGATGTTGGCAGGGCCCTTGATATTCCACTTGCCGAAGTTGATGAAATAGCAAAAATGATTCCCGAAGGTGTGAAAAACCTCACGGAAGCGCTTAAGGAAGTGCCTGCAATACTTGAAAAAACAGAAGCAGACCCTCTTAAAAAGGATCTGATTGATATTTCACTTGTACTTGAGGGCCTTCCAAGACACGCATCAACCCATGCTGCAGGTGTTGTGATTTCAGACAAACCCCTTGTTGAGTACCTGCCCCTTTACAGGGGAAAAGAGGGGGAGGTGATCACTCAGTTCAACATGACCTATGTTGAAAAAATAGGGCTTGTGAAATTTGATTTTTTAGGACTGAGAAACCTTACCGTTATAAAGAACACCCTTGAATTTTTAAAAAAGCAGTCAAAACCTGTTCCCGATCTATTAAATATTGATATGAATGATGAAGCCACCTATCATCTTTTATGCAATGCCGATACCACAGGCGTTTTTCAGCTTGAAAGTTCAGGAATGAAGGAGTTGATTTCACGTCTCCAGCCAACAAAGTTCAGTGATATTGTGGCCCTTGTTGCCCTGTACCGCCCAGGTCCTTTGGACAGCGGCATGGCAGACACCTATGTTGAAAGAAAGCACGGTCGTGAAAAGGTGGAGTATCTTTTTCCTGAATTGGAGCCTATTTTAAAGGAAACCTATGGGGTTATTCTCTATCAGGAACAGGTGATGAAAATTGCAGGGGTGCTTGCAAATTACTCCATGGCCGATGCTGACGGCTTGAGAAAAGCCATGGGTAAAAAGATCAAGGCCATGATGGCCGAGCACAGGTCCATGTTTTTAAAAGGTGCAAAGGAAAATAATCTTTCCATTAAAAAAGCCGAACAGCTGTTTGACCTTATGGAAAAATTCGGCGGTTACGGTTTTAACAAGTCTCACAGTGCAGCCTATGCACTGATCTGTTACCAGACCGCCTATCTTAAAGCTCATTATCCCCTTGAATATATGGCGGCATTAATGACAAGTGAGATGAACAATACGGATAATGTGGTTAAGTATATGGATCAGTGTAAAAGCCACAATATTAAAGTTCTTCCCCCTGAAGTCAATGAAAGCGATGCTGTGTTTTCAGTAACGGAATCTGCCATAAGGTTCGGCCTTGCCGCAGTAAAAAATGTTGGTGCAGGTGCCATTGAAAGTATCGTTGCGGCAAGGGAAAAAGACGGGAAATTTCATTCCATATTTGATTTCTGCGAAAGGGTGAACTTAAGCAAGGCCAATAAAAGGGTTGTTGAAGCCCTGATAAAATGCGGGGCCTTTGATTCAACTGGCAAAAAACGCAGTCAGATGATGGCATGTCTTGAAGAGGCCATTGACCATGGAAACAGAATACAAAGGGAAAAAGCAGATCGTCAGATGGACCTTTTTGCAGATACGGAAGGGGGCAGTCCCATTCCTGTGACACTGCCTGCAATGCCGGATATTGACGAATGGGAGGAGAACGATCTGCTTGCAATGGAAAAGGAAACACTTGGGTTTTATATTACAGGCCACCCTCTGGATAAATATGAAAAAACAATGGCTGAATACGCAAGTGTAAATTCCGTGAATATAAACAATATTCCTGAAAAACAGATAATCAGAATGGCAGGCACCATACGAGCTGCCAAGGTGCTTAAAACAAAAAAAGGCGACATGATGGCGTTTGCAGTATTAGAAGACAGGCTTGACAGTGTTGAGGTTGTTGTTTTCCCAAATGTTTACGCCGATACCCACCAGATAATAGCAGATGAAGAACCGGTGATTGTGGAAGGAGAGGTTCAGAAAAGGGAAAATTCCATTAAAATTCTTGCCAATAAAATCGTGCCAATGGATCAGGCGGAAAAGGAATGGACTGCAAGTATAATCATAAGTTTATCTGCTGTAAAATGCAGTGAAGATGTTTTAGAGAAACTAAAGAATATCATTGTAAAATACCCGGGTAACTGCTCTTCCTATCTTTCCATTGTACTGCCGGACGCTTCTTCGGCAGTGATTAACTGTTCTGAGGATTACAGACTCTGTCCCGATTCAGCTCTTTTCAGGGAAGTTGAACTTCTTCTTGGACAAAACTCAATTACAACAAAATGCGCTCCTGTAAAGCAGAATAATAA
>CAZLBE010000321.1:0-3579 GCA_964557635.1 uncultured Desulfobacterales bacterium | reverse complement strand
GTTGAACAAAGACTTTGGACTCTATTTTTCTTTTGTTTTCATTAAATAAATTGAGTAGATCCAGTTCAATACCTTCATGGGATGCGGTAAAGTCAGTCATTATGTCTCCATGTTAAAAAAAAACAAAGCTTGAAAAATCTTCCCGTTAGGCAATATAATGATAAGGTATTACCTTCTTTTTGAATTTTTTTCAATAAATTTAAATAAATATAACCGCAATGAGGCGGATCCGGATTTGCCTGGATTTGCCTCAAAGAATCAAAGATTCTGACAAAGAATGAAATAGGCGTAATATTTTATGCTCTGTTTCATATAAAAAAAATAAAAGGTAGATGGTATCAAACAGCTCAAAAACATATTAAATACTGTTAAGGTCCAAATCCAAAAAAACAGGGATGCCTTCTCCAATTATAATGTAGTCCGGATGAGAGAAATAATTCGCTACCTGACTCCGGAAAAGTTAGAACTTTTTATTAAGATACCTGTTTTTCTGCATATAAATTGTCCTGAATACCCAGGGT
Source organism: uncultured Desulfobacterales bacterium (assembly GCA_964557635.1). Lineage (GTDB taxonomy): Bacteria > Desulfobacterota > Desulfobacteria > Desulfobacterales > Desulfobacteraceae > WGCX01. The sequence continues at coordinate 3,058 of CAZLBE010000321.1, read as the reverse complement.
TTATAAATAGCAGGCTTTTATGTCATGGTATATGGCATTTTGAACATTCCGGATTTTGTAAATCAGCCATAAAATCAAATTTTTTTCCGAGCTGGATTATTGAAAAATATGGGGCAGATACCCCGGCAATTCTTGGATTTTATCATATGGGCAGCCTTGGCACTTTTACTCAGTCAACCGGGTCTGATTTTGATTATTGGGTTATCATAGATAAAAAGAAATTTTCAAAAAAACGCTACGCACTCCTTGAAGAAAAACTTGATGCAATATTAAGATACAGCAGAGAAGTATATCATCAGAAAGTTAGTTTTTTTATAATGGATAAAACTGATATTAAAAATAATTATTATGCGTCTTTTGATGGTGAAGAAACCATTGCGGCACCTAAAATATTTTTAAAGGAAGAATTTTACAGGACTTTTTTGATGATAGCCGGCAAAATTCCCGTATGGTCTGTTTTGTATGGCCTTAAGGATTTACAAAAAAAAACCGGTCTTAGCAGCGATGGCATCAAAGCACAGATTTTATCCATGTATGACGACCTGATTGATCTTGGTCAGATAGACAGTGTGCCCATGGAAGATGTTTTAAAAGGCCTTTTATGGCATATCTGTAAATCCGGATCCGATCCTGTTAAAGCCCTTATTAAATCCACCATGATTTTCAGCTATGGATTTTGCAAAACTTTTAATCCGGTTTTGCTGTGTGAAAAGATAAGAAAAGGGTATTTCAAAGCAGGGGTTGACGATTATGGTGTTGATCCGTACAAAGAGTTATTTGACGTAATACTTTCTTTCCATGAAGCGGAAGATCCAAAGGGACTTAATATCATTAAGACAGCGATTTTCTTCAGACTGTGTGAGTATCCTGATGTTAAAATACCGGATAAAAATACCCCTAAGAGGCTATTGTTAGACAGGTATATACACAACTGGAAGTTAAGTGCAAATCATGTAAAAAAACTTTTATCATATCCAGACTGGCCTGAATCCGAAAAATTGCTTTTAGAAAAAGTTTTTGTTAACAGGCTTGCTCAGATGTATAATCATGCCATTGAGGAAACCAAAAAAATAAAGCATATTTTTGAAAGAGAAACGGAAAAAAGGAACTGGAGCATATTAAGGAATAAAACCAGAAAAAGGCTGAGCAGGAACCCTGATAAAATTCCTCAATGTTCAATTTTCTTAAAACGAAGAGATATTGTACACCTGAAATTAATAGAAAACTTTGATTCCTGGTATCTCAATATTGTAACTGAACCCGGTAGGGAAATAAACAGGATATATAAACACCCATATTTATTAGGTATCCTTGGATGGATTCTGGAAAATCAGCTTTATGTGAGACAAAAAGCTTCCATAATTCTCATAGCAGAGGCAAGTCTGTTTAAAGACGGCAGTAAGATCGTTGATATTGATAAAATGTATATGGATTTTCAGCCTCTGAAGCCTTTATCTGACAGTATCTATGCTCAGGATGCATCATGGTCAAAGATGATGATTCTTTTGTCATATGACCGGAATGATATAAGAAAAGCTGAATTTTTAAGTTCCAATACCTATGGTGAGTTGTTTCTTGATTCAGTTGAATTTACGGGGAAATCAGATAGAAAAGAGCAATGTGGACAAATGGCTGAGATGATGATGAAACGCTCATGCCAGACCTCAATCCCGATTTCAAATATTTTTATTTATCAATTTACCCGTTCATACGATGCCCAAATTGTCTATCAACTCAAAAAAGCATATAATAATTTGGCTATATCTGATAGAAAGGTTGTGAGTATCAAAAAAAGACCATATTTAGATAAGTTATAGGTGAATTGTGATTAATGACAAGCAGATTCTCTTAGTTGATGACAACAAGGATACATTAAATCAGATAGCTGCAATCGTTAAAGCATCAGGATTTAAACGGGTGTTATTGTCCCATGGAGGAGATAATGCCTGGGTGATTATGAAGAACAAAACAATTGACTGTATCATCGCAGCTTATGAAATGAAGGAGATGTCAGGACTTTCATTACTTAAAATCAGCAAGGGTGAACAAGCTTTTTGTGATATTCCTTTTTTTTTAACAGATCATACATTTACAAAATTAAAAGTTCTGAAAGCAGGTCAGCTTGGTGTAGCAGGACTTTTTGTGGTTCCATGTGATGAAACTATAATTAAAAGCAGAATACTTAAAAGTCTTGAGAATATTAAAGATCCTGTTGTTGTGAAAGCCCATGAGGCATTTGATCATGGCTTGCAGTTAATAGAAAAAAAGGAATATGCAACGGCTTTAAATGTATTTACAACTCTTGTTAAACAGCAGGACAACCCTGAATATTATTATAATATCGGGTACATTAAAACGTCCCAGGGAAAGCATGGTGAAGCCATTGAAGCTTTTTCAAAGGCAACACAGTTAGACAGACTTTTTGCCAAGGCTTATGAAGAGATGGGAAGGGTTTATAGGCTCATGGGAGATTTTGCAAAGGCAGAGGAGTATATGCAGCTTGCTGCAGAAATTTATATGGATACAGATAAAATAGGGGAAGCTGAAGATGTCCTCAATGAAATCCTTGAATCCGGAACAGAATCCCTTAATGTTTTTAATACGCTGGGCGTTTTATACAGAAGAAAAGGCAATACGAAACTTGCCCTTCTCCAATATAAAAAAGCTTTAAAAGTACATCCTGATGAGCCGTATATTTATTATAATGTAGGAAGACTTTATCTTGATATGAAGAACAGTTCGGAAGCGAAAAAATATTTCCGGCAGGCATTGGAAAAAGATCCTCAATTTAAGGACGCAAAGCAGGTTCTGAAAGCCATTGACTTGGGAATAGTTTAAATATTTGTAAACATTTACAATCAATTCTCGAACTGTAAGCGTTTACAAATATTCTTTACGTGCATCATATTATGTGCAATATTTAAAAAAAATAATAGGGATGGAAGTGAAGATTATTATGTTGACAGAAAAAGAAAAGATTTTAAAATTGACACATCTTGGTATTGAAACACCATACTTTTCTTGGTGCAAGGCTTTTTCTTAATCCGCAGTCAGATTT
>CAZLBE010000320.1:0-3581 GCA_964557635.1 uncultured Desulfobacterales bacterium | reverse complement strand
AAGGAAAATGATAATCAGACACATCGCCTGCCACACCATCCGGCCAGAAAGGGGTATTCCATAATGTTGCATTCATTGTTCTTCCACTTTAAAAAAATTTATATGAAATAGAATGCAAATCATTACACCTATTTCATTATTTGTCAGAATCTTTGATTCTTTGAGGCAATCTGGGCCAATCCAGATCCGCCTGATGGCGGTTATTTAAAATTTACAATTCAATCCTCAAATTCCCAAAGAATCAAAGATTCTGATAAAATATTAAAATGTAAATGGCATGATGCAGCCCGCAGGGGACTTACGCTGTCGATACTTTGGGCAGCATTTTATAAAGAATCATGCAAATACTTTTTATACAAAAAATTCACCTTCTCTTTTATATCATAAAACTCTTTTAATAAAACACTGTGGCTTTTTTCTTCAAGGGTAAGCCTGTGAATTGCTTTTCGCATTATTAGATAAGATTTTTTAAGAATTTTTTCTTCATTATCCTCAATGAGCTTTTTTTGTGCAAGGGTTTCAAGCAGACGTACGTTGTCCGTCCATTTGACAATGGCAGGATGATCATGGCTGTATCTTAAAACAAGGTATTGAACAAGAAATTCAATATCCACGATGCCGCCTGTGTCCTGCTTTAAATCGAAAAAATTTTTTATATATTTGAAGCGCTGATTCCTCATTTTTTCACGCATATCAACCACTTCTTTTTTGAGGATTTCGGGATCACGCTTAATGGTGAGAACTTTTTTCCGTATTGCGTTAAAGGCAGCGTAAAGATTTTTATCCCCGCACACCGGCCTTGCCCTGACAATGGCTTGATGTTCCCATGTCCATGCCTGGTTTTCTGCGTATTCCATAAAAGCATCAATCTGACTTACTATCATGCCGGACTGTCCGCTTGGCCGAAGTCTCATATCTGTTTCATATAAAGTACCCGCAGGTGTGTGCATGGTAAGTATATTGATTATCCTCTGGCCTAACATGGTATAAAAACGTATGTTTTCAATGGATTTTGGTCCGCCTTTTGTCATGCCTGAATCTCCGGCATGAATGAACACCAGATCAAGATCTGAATTATAACTGAGTTCAATCCCCCCAAGCTTACCGTAGGCTATGGCTGCAAACCCACAGGAATCAGGATCAAATGAGTTTTTGCCTTTTTCCCCTTGTGGAGTCCCGTATTTTTCAGAAATAATTTTCCAGGAGATCTCCATAACTTTATCAAGTACGGTTTCAGCAATAAAAGTTAAGTGATCACTTACCTTCATTAAGGGATAATCACCGCTTATATCAGCTGCTGCAACCCTTAATGTGTTGATCTGCCTGAAAATACAGAGTTCTTCAATCTGGTATTCAATATCAGACAGAGGTATTTTGCTTAAACGCTGTTCAATATCATTTTTAAGATCGTTTTTTGAGGGCGGCACATAAAGAGTGGCAGGATCAAGGAGTTCGTCAAGCAGAGCAGGATGTTGTGAAAGAAAAGAGATTATCCAGGGACTTTTTTCAGCAAGCGTTGCAAGGACATCAATGGCAAAAGAATTTTCAAGAAGCAGGGAAAGATAGCAGGTTCTTCTTTCTATGGTGATAATAAGGTCAACAAGGCGGTTTAATATAATTTCAGGCTCTTTCTGCACACAGGCTTTTTTAAGAAAAAGGGGAACCAGTCTGTCAAGTCGTTTTCTGCCATCCGATGAAAGGCTTTTTGTATTGGAATGTTCTTCAAGAAATTTTAATAAATTTATAATTTTTTGCGGGTTTTTAAATCCTTTGATACTGTGAACAATATCATGGGACTGGAGATCATTGAGGTTTTCCCACAAATATTTTAAAGAATCTGTTTCCTTATCTGCTGTATTCTCTTCTTCAGCAAGCAGTTGATTAAAATATCCGTGAACGGATTTCATATGGCATGTAAGTTCTGAAAAAAAATCTTCACTAATTTTAAAACCCATGGAAAGGGCCAGCCTGAGTTTTTCTTTCTGTCTTCTGGGAATATCGTGGGTCTGAAGGTCGGCAAATTCCTGAAGCCTGTTTTCCGTTTTTCTTAAAAAAACATAGGCATTTTTTAAGTTTTTTTGTGTTTTTTCATCTATACAGGATCGTTTTTTTAAAATATCTAAAACGTTGAGGATCTTTAATTCCTGGAATTCAGGTTCGACTCCTCCCCTTACCATCTGAAAAATCTGGCCGAAAAATTCAATTTCCCTGATTCCTCCGGGGCCGAGCTTTATATTGTTTTCAAGTTTTTTATCCCTTACCTGAATGGATATTTTTTTTTTCATCTCACGGAATGAATCAAACATTCCATAATCAAAATAACGCCTGTATATAAAAGGATTAAGGATTTTTAAAAGCCTGTCCCCTGCAGTTTTGTCTCCTGCAACGGGTCTTGCCTTTATCAGGGCATACCGTTCCCATTCTCTGCCCTGGGTCTGGTAATAATCTTCCATTGCCTTGATGCTCATTACAATGGGACCTGCTGAGCCAAAAGGGCGAAGACGCGTATCAACACGAAAAATAGGTGAGCCGTGAAAAGAAGAGTCAAAAACCTTTAAAAAATTTCTGCACAATTTGGTAAAAAACAGTTTATTGGCAATGCTGTTTGCATTGTTGTTTGTTTCACCGTCTTCAGGAAAGGCAAAAATAAGGTCGATATCAGAAGAAAAATTAAGCTCACCTGCTCCGAGTTTTCCCATACCAAGCACGATTATTTCCTGTTTTACCCCATATTGATTAATTGGGGTTCCATGTATAAAACAAAGTTTATCATAAAGAAAGGAAAATGCTTTGCCAATACATGCATCTGCAAGACAGGATAAATCCGTCATGGTCTCTTCAAGACAAGCCCTGCCTGTCAAATCTCTCCAGGCAATTCTCATCATTTCACGAAGCCTTGCTTCAGATAAAACCTTTTGTAAAGCCATTGCATTGGATTTATCTGAAATCTGTAAAATTTTATTTTCAAGCCTTTTTTTATATTGATTTTTTCTGTATTTATTTTCAAGATCATCTGAAAGGATAAGGTCCATGAAAATTTCAGGTGATCCTGAAATTCCAGAGGCGATAAACTCGCTGAAAACCAAGGTTTTATCAAAATCCATTAAAAATCCTTTTTTTTTCGGAAGATGAAACCCCTTTAAATGTAAAGCATCAATGGCCATTGCCTTTCTATTTTTCAGATCATTTTTCAATTCCTGTGAAAGAAGGTTCAATTTCATGCATTAACTCCTTGTGTCTCATGGCTTAGGGTGTATCTGCTGGTAAATATTCGGCCAGCACCTCATCTTCGCCTATTTTGGCCTGCTCACATAGCATTAGTATGCTACGCAGTCCCAAATAGACGAATATGAGGCACTCTCCAAACATTTACATTATAAGCCGAATATTTACATCTGCTGGTAAATATTTACATCTGCTGTTTTTACGAGTTAGAAACTTGTCGTGAAAAGAAACTTATGTTAAGTTCTCTTACAAATCAATCATTAAATTTCAATCAGTCATAATTGAACAATTTTGTAAATTGAAAAAGGCTTAAATATGTATAAATATCTATTCGGTCCTGTGCCTTCAAGGCGGCT
>CAZLBE010000319.1:2224-3583 GCA_964557635.1 uncultured Desulfobacterales bacterium | reverse complement strand
TGGCATCATATCCAGTTCAATATCTTTGTATGACATTTTTTTCGCAGGCAGGTTTATTGTAAAAAAAGGCTCTTTTTCTTTTACAAGGGAAAGCATTAAAGTGGCGGGATCTTCAGGTTTTTTTAACTGATCCGGAGATAAAAGATGTCTGATTGATATAAACGGGATATGTACAAGACTGACTTCTGCAAATTTTGTTTCTTTGTAGTAGGGCTGCCCCTTATGGTCAAAAAGTTTTATTTTACGGGATCTGCGGTGGGGATAGAAAAAATCACGGTTGTTTTCAAATTCAGGGGAAACCAGCACATGATAAAGGCGATCCTGGGGGCGGCCGTAAAGCTGGGCTGCAAGGGTTAAGCAGGAACTCATTGTTTTTCTGCCGCCGGCAACGGAAAAGAAAACAGCAGTGTTTTTGTCTGTGGTAAATTCAAAGGAAAGCTCAAGACACTTTTCAAGAAGTCTTTCATTGTCATAGGCAGTTGAAATATCTTCAAGTTCATTTCCGTATTCATCGGAAATCACATGCACGTTGGAATGGTTAAAAATGGTTTGATTTTTTTTAAATCCGTATTCCTCAAGGTATTTATAAAAATGTCCTTTGTCTCCTCCTATTAATTGTGAATAAATTTTTTCTTTGCCGGTTCTTGTTGTGATAATATGGATTTCATCAAGCATCTGATAGTTCTGATGAAGGGCATAAATTGTTTCGGTAATCACCTGGGGACTTAAGCCGGTTACTGCAAGCAGAATATTTTTCATGGTAAAATTTCCGCCTTGATTTTTCCAAGCCCGAATGTTGTCTGTTTGCCAAGATGCACCTGTTCACAAAAATCAATTAAAGGAAGATATTCACTGATTTTACCTTCATAGGTCACGGAGCCTGTCATTCCGCCCATGAGCATTTTTTTGTCCTGACGAAAGGAATACCGCTGCCAGTCGTACCATGCAAGATTTTTATCCGCTGTTGTTATGGTTTGGGCTTTTTTGACAAGACCCGGATAATCAAGCAGAGGTTCGCCTTCTCCATAAACATTCATAAGGGATGATACTCTTCTCAGCATGGCGCGTACCAGCAGATGAAAGGGCAGGTATGCCTGGAATTTATTGGCAAATTTAAGGCGGAGGGGCGTTTCAAGGGTGAGTTTAAGGCTGATATCCTGATCAGGCAGTTGCTTTTCTGGTGACTGTCTCTCAGATGACTGTATGCCAGATAATTGTATGTCAGGCTGTTTATTGCCAGATAATTGTATGTCAGAAGATGATTGCCTGTCAGGTGAATGTATGTCAGATGAATGTATGTCAGGAGATTGGCTGTCATACATCTGCCTGTCAGACAATTGATTGTCATACACCTGTCTT
>CAZLBE010000319.1:0-2124 GCA_964557635.1 uncultured Desulfobacterales bacterium | reverse complement strand
TAGGGAATTAAATTATTTGCTTCACCCATGAGTAAAAGGGAAAAATTAAAACAGGTGCCTGCAGGATAATGTGATTTTGTTGTCATGGGAGGTTCAATTACAAAAGGGTGGGGCGGAGAGGCTATTCTGGCCTTTCCGGAATGGCTGGAATTTGAAGAGACAGGGGTTTCAAAAACCTGCATATATACACAATTTGTGTTGAGAAGGCAGGTTGCGCATTCCTGCTGTTTTAAAGCGCAGGTTACTTTTTTTAATGCCCTGCCAAAAACACCACGAAAGGTAGAGCCTTTGTATTGCGGCAGATGAGAATCAGTTTCAAGGCGGCATTTAAAATCATATCGTGCGAAAAGCATTTTCCCTCCAAAATTTTGTGATTATAAAATTTATAAAAAATTGTATATGGGAAAAATTATATATGAGAAAATGTGTATAGCAATTACCGCAACATTGCAATGGGATAAAAATTTTTATTCATGAGTTTTAAAAAATGTCCAATTATTTCTCGATAAACTGCGCACATCCGGATTCCATATTTCCAAAGCCTATATTTTTGGCTCCTATGCAAGGGGGCAGGTGGATAAATGGAGTGACATAGATGTGGCAATTGTTTCTCCCCAAATAAGTAACGACCGTTTTGAAGAACGTATAAGATTGACCGAACTGGCGATATCTGTCGATGATCGAATTGAACCACTGCCATTCAATCTTGATAGTTTCAGTGATCACAATCCTTTCGTACGACAAATAAAAGATGAAGGATTAGCAATTATTTGAGTTTTTCTTATTATCGGAAACGAATTACTACCTCTTTTTTTCCGATTTGCAGTATCGGAAAAAATAATTGTGCAGTTCCAGGCATAACGGGCATAATTAGATTCTCTTCCTGCAATCTTAAATTAGCAATATTCATTCTCGAATAATAAAGTGGACCCAGCTATAGACATAGTAAGGGACAGAACCAATCACTGCCTTACCCCTGAATCTCTGTAATAAAAAACAAGATATTGAATCAGGCACATGGGTTGCGGGCATAGCTCGCTAAAGAAAAATCCCTCTGCTCTCATCGAGCAGTCTGATGCGCACTTAAAGAATGGAAAAAACTTGATAACACAATTCAGGCTAAATTCAAAAAGAAATTAAAAGAACGTCTAACCGCCCCCCATATAAAAGGTAGCAGCCTTTCTGGCTTTAAAAATCATTACAAAGTCAAACTTAGTGCAACTGGATACCGATTGGTCTATGAAGTCATTGATGAAGAAATCTATATTTTGGTAATTGCTGTCGGAAAAAGAGAAAAAAATATAGTATATAAAAAAACCCGCAAACGGAAAAATTAAATTTTGAAAAACCTGCAATGCGCTGGTATTGAGGTATGATTCTATTTTGGCAAACCACAGGCAACTCTGTTGTTGAAGGCGTTTATTCAAGGTGTTTTTTATAAAATACTTGCATCTATTAAACCATCGTTTTTAGACAAAAGAGAATGGCTGTTTGATATTTTGAAACGGGTTTATTTAATCCTTTTTTTTGTGATACGTTTATTTTTGAATTTTTTCAAGCAGGATATTCAGCCAGGTTTCATTTTTTATGCCAGGTTTCAGGTCTTGTGTTTTCCACATTTTTTTCAGATTAAAGCCATTAATTTCTGTTAATAATTCTTTAAATTCATGTTTATTGTAATTGGAAAAATGCCTGCCTGCCTTGAGAGACTCACTATTTCCATACTTAAAGGATATATACATGATACCTTTAACTTTAAGGGCATTACCAAGTTTTTTTAAAATATTGACCATATTTTTCTTTGGTACGTGAACAAGAGAAGAGCATGCCCATACACCATCAAACTTATTTTCAAATTCAATATCCTCAAATGATAAATGCAGACATTCCCGGCCTGTGAAATCAGATGCAAGTTTCACCATTTTAGAAGAATTGTCAAAGGCAATAACATTGAAGCCCTGTTGAATAAAAAAACGGGTGTCTCTGCCTGACCCGCATCCGGCATCAAGAATCATCCCTGTTTCCGGCATAAGTTCAAGAAAAGGCTTGTAAAGCTTTTCAAGATTTAGCCACGCTGTATTAGCAAAATATGCTTCAGCATTTGACTGATAATATTCAAGGGTG
>CAZLBE010000318.1:0-3585 GCA_964557635.1 uncultured Desulfobacterales bacterium | reverse complement strand
CGTGTTTATAACCGTTGTTAGGGAGGTACGGTTATTGTAAATCCAAAATTATAATCGTATATGGGCAGATCTAAAGCAAAAACCAAATCTGCCCATACTTATTATTTATAGTAATAATTCATTTTTACTTTTATAGTTTGACCACACCGGCTTTAACATATTTCAGCAATGTTGTGCCGCCTATGGAATCAGCCTTATTGGGTTTCATTATACCACTTGGTATATTGATCCCACCAAACTGTGGAAATTTGGGATCAGCCTCAAGCCCTCTGGCATGGCCAAAACCACCTGCAGCTCCAAGAACGCCCTGCATAATGAACCATGTGGGTTGTGCCGTTGCTTCAACTTCACCCCATGGAGATACAAGTTTCACCTTGTCGCCTTCAGAAATGCCTAATTTCTTGGCATCAAGTGTATTAATCCACAATGGATTTGTACCGTTTTTCTTCATCAGCTGATAGTTGCTGAATGTGGAAGAATGCTCATGCTCAAGAAGTCTGAAATTACTGAACAGAAAGGGATATTTCTCATCTGGCTGGAGATCTTTTTCAGGTTCTTTAAAATCAGGCAGAGGGTCAACTCCTTTTTCTTTGGCAACCGGATTAAGAAAATTATATTTTCCGGTTTTACTTTTTCCGGAAGAACCATATCCAGCAGGAGTATTGATGCTTCCCCATTTCTTATATTTATAATACTCGGCTTTATCAGTAATAATGAAGCCTTTTGCCTTTAACTCATCAAATGACCAGTCAGTTCCTTCCATCTGATTCCTGAATGCATCTTCAATATTGTTCCATGGAAAATACTGGCCAAGGTTAAGCCTTCTTGCAAGCTGAACTATTATTTTCCAGATGGGACGTGTATCGTACATAGGTTTAACTACTTCAGCGTAATAACCTATGAATGCATCGTATAACCAGTCAGATTTTACCTGGCTCTGTTCCAGCCATGTAGCATCGGGAAGAATCACATCACACAAAAGAGCACTGTTACACATATATGCTTCAATTGCAGCCTTGAATTCCATTTTTTCTATTGCTTTGGTACTGGCTTCCAGGTTGCCGCATGACATTACAGGATCGCCAAAATAGATAATGATGCCTTTCAGTTTTCCTGCTTCCACATCGGATAACATATATGTGGGAGCCCATCCCTGCCAGATACCGAATTTATCAAGCTTGGGAGCTGAACCTTTTGGCGGTTTTTCCTGTCCCTCACCCCATGGAGATTTAAGTTTTCTCTTAAAGGGAAGTGACGGGCCTCCGGGAGCATCAAAAGTTCCGCAAAGCCCGTTTAATGCCTGGATTGAAGCTGTGCCGTACATACCGTTTGGAACCTGGGCAACACCTGTCCAGGATATTGCTCCTTTATTTTGTGCACCGGCAAACTCAAATGCAATACGCTCAATGGTTTTTGCCGGAACACCGCTGATTTCTTCGGCCCACTGCGGAGTACGGGCGACACCGTCTTCCTCGCCCATGAGGCGTTTTTTAAATTCATCAAAGCCTGCAGTCCAGTCTGCAACAAATTCTTTATCATAAAGTTCATTTTTAACAATAACATAGCACATGGCCATTGCCACGGCACCGTCAGTTGCAGGTTTTATCTGTATCCATTCTGTAGCTGCTGCTGCTGTTTCAGACCTTCTCGGATCAAAAATTACAAGTTTTGCTCCCCTTTTAACTGCAGCCTTGAGCATTGTGGTCTTTTTCTGACCATAGGAGCTGGAAAATTCGTTCATGCCAAAATGAAGAATATAATCGGAATCCTCATAGTTTATCCATGGCCTTTTATCGTTTAGATTATGTTCATTGGCCATACGGTTGGCGTTATCACACATGGGACGATGGGTTGTTTTAGGCAGACCAAGATGATCAAAAAGGCCTTCATGAATCCAGTTTATAAAATCATTGCCCCTGAAATAACCAAGTTTTGCAGGTTCAATACTTTTAATCCCTTCGGCTAATTTATCAAGGGCCTCATCCCAGCTTGCCTTTCTGAATCGGCCGTTTTCCTTTATAAGAGGAGATTTAAGCCTGTATGGAGAATACAGGTGCTTTGCTGCGGCACTACCTTTCGGGCAGAGTCTGCCGCCGCCCTTTGGATCACCCGGAAGACCTGCAGTACTGACAAGCACACCGTCTTTAAGCTTTGCCGTCATGCCGCAAAGTGCACCGCATGTATAACAATGTGTGGGAATTTTTTGATCAGGTAAAGGATCAACAGCCCCTTCTGCAAGGGTAAAATAAGCAGGATCAAGGTTGAGGGAATCAACAGCGCCGACCATTTTATGTGTGGTCTCAGCGCCCCTTGTAAAACCGTCGAGACGCATATTCTCGCACATCAAAGCGCCCCTTGTAAAATTGGCAAGTGCCTGATAAAATTTAGTAGTAGCTGAAATGGACAATTGATCACAAAAGGAATTTATCCACTGCATATACTTGTTTTTGAAAAAATCGAGATAGATATCTTCTTTGCCCTGTTCAAGCACATAACGTAAAAATTCCATTTCAACGGCAACATGCTCTTCAAGGTCTTTATAATCCGGTGATTTATGCACTCCTGCCTTATTAAAAAACTTTCTCAGTTCAAAAACAGGTTTCTGCATAACCACGGGTTCTTTGGTAACATGTATTGACTCATAGGGGAAAACCGGATTTTTACCTGCATTCAGGAAAAGATCTGCATAATCATAACTCAGTTCCTTGTATAGTGCCTGGGCATCTCCACCCTGAAGATAGGTTTTGATCCCTTCAGCCCCGCTTTTAAGATCCATGAAACCGCACCCCTGTACGGATTCTATCAAACCATTTAAAAATTCATCTTTCTGCATCGCCTTGATCAGCTCAACCGAAATCTCATCACGGTACAGGGTTGAAAGAAATTGATATCTTTTTGCCCGAGACTTCATAAAATCTACATCCATAATGTATCTCCCCTTTGTAAAATCTGTTTTTAAAATTAATAAATTTTGACCGAAATTACCGAAATTATTGATAACCACAAATTGATAACCACAATTTAATTAAATCTTTTATAACCGCCATGAGGCGGATCTGGTCTAACCAGCCGCTTCTCAATAAATATAGCCACAGATTGCTGTCAATTCGCATTCTATCTGATATAACCGCCATGAGGCGGATCTGGTTTCAGATTCATCTACCTCAAAGAATCAAAAAAACATTGAACATTAAAAAAATTTCAATATAATTAGCATAATTAAAGAGAAGCAATATATGTACCAGTATAAAAGAGATACCGTTTTTAATCTATAAATCTCCTTTTTAATTTTTAATACAAAAGGGCATATTAAAACAGGTTGAAACGCTTTCCGGTCTCAATAAATCTAAAAACTTTTATTAACAATTGAATCTATTGTTATTAAAGGCTATTTAATGTAATTAAATATAGAAATCTCATTGAAATTTTCAGCTTTCATGTTAAATTTGAAGCTCCAATTTAATTTAAATTTATTTTTTGCTGATTTTCTTTTCATTCAAATTATTAAAATTACATCTTACTTAAGTTTTGTGAAATGCCCACAGTGCAATAAAAAAATTGCAGTGCAATAAAAACCTTACTTTT